>JAUWNA010000123.1 GCA_030612905.1 Promethearchaeota archaeon | reverse complement strand
AAAGAATGTAAGTCTAAAAGTTCATTTATCTTTTAGGAATGTTTTTGTATTCTTTTAAATTAGGAAAAAGTTCTAGATTGTGGTGAGGAAAATACATGGCTTCGGCGTATTGTCTTTGGAAATCCTTTTCTATTGCGATTTCAACATAGTCAATTTTTTTTAGTAATTTACTAGCTTTTTTTCTCAAATTTGTATTTAATAAACAGTTCTGAGCCCCCATTCCCGCAGCGTTTCCAATTTGATAAATTTTTTCGTCTGAAATATCAGGAATCATTCCTATAAATTTTGCGTTATTTTTATTTATATAATTGCCAAAAGCTCCAGCTAAAAAGATTTGTTTAATTTCGAGTTTGGTGCTTCTTGTTCGATTTATATGGTTTAAAAGCAATCGAGCTCCAGAAAAGAACGCTGCTTTGGCCATTTGTAATTCTCTAATGTCCTTTTGCGAAATTATGATATCTCTTTTATTTGCAGTTTCATCTTTCTTTACAATAATAAATTCGAAGTTTTTATCGTTTTTTACAATTCTCTCGTGATCAATAAATTGTTTGTTGAAGCTACCACTTCTGGTAATAATTTTAGCTTTTAGCATTTCTGCTACGGCGTCAATTATTCCAGAACCACAAATTCCAAGCGATTTTTTGTTGTTTATCGTTGTATACTCAACGGTTAAATCATCGGGGTTGATTTTAATTGAGTCAATCGCTCCAGCCGCGGCTCTCATTCCATCTTTTACATGAGCGCCCTCTAAAGCAGACCCAGCTGCGCATGAGGCAGTGGCTAAGAGATCCTTATTACCAAGAACTATCTCGCCATTCGTTCCTACATCAATTGCTAAAGTTAGCTCTGACTCCTTATCTATTTCTGAAGATAGAATTACGCCTATTGTGTCAGCTCCAACGAACCCAGCAATTAATGGAAGCACATATACTTTTCCGCCTCGAGAGATCTTAAGATTTATATCTTTAGAATTTAAATTTAATCCTCGTTTAACTGCTGGCACATACGGGCTTAAACCGATATATATAGGATCTATGTTTAAAAAAATATGGTGCATAACGGAATTACCAACAACAGTGGCTTCACATATATCCGAAGGTTTAATTTTAGCTTTTGCGCAAGTTTTTTTTATTATATCATTTAAAGCGTCTACAACAGCAGAGTTTAGTTTTAGAAGTCCATCTTCGTTGTCTTTAACATATGTAATCCGTGTAATAACATCCTCTCCATAGGCCGTTTGTGGATTAAGTGCTGAGGCGACAGAATAAACCTTTCCGTCGTTCAAGTTTATCAGATACCCTACTAAAGTTGTAGTTCCAATATCAAATGCGATACCGTAATTTATATTAACTTTATTGCCCGCTTCAAAATCGATGATTTTATTGTTGTTGTATAGAGTTATTGTAATGCGATGGTTTTCTTCTCTTAAAATTTTAGGTAATTTCTTTAAAGCTTCAAATTCTACTAAAAGCTTATTAGTATTTTTAATAATTCCGTTTTTAGACGAGAGAGAAATTAGTACTCTTTCCAAATCTGGAACGGGATAGTCTAAATTTGGTTTATTAACTTCTACAAACAACTTCTTAACGTTTGGATTTAGGCTAACTCCCTTATTTAAACCTGAAGTTAAAATCTTAAAATCTTCAACTAAGAGTTCTTGAGGTAAAAAAATTCTAATTTGAGGCGGTTGTTGTGTTTCCAAGAGGGAAATTTGATTTTCCGCGATCCTACTTTGACACGCTAACCGCCAGTTTTCGTTGATCTCTGTTGGAGTTAGAAGGGTCTTCTCTGAATCTGTAGGGGAATTTAGATATTTATTTCCTTTTTGAACCATAATTTTGCACTTACCGCACGTTCCAAGGCCACCACATAGTGATCTAACACGGATACCGGAATTAGTCAACAATTGGTAAATATTCTCGCCCTTTGCGTAGTAAAGTCTTCTTGAGATCGGTTCAAAATTAATTGTTATTTTAATATTATTATTATTCATAGATTATACTCCCATATATCAAAGAAAGAAAGAAAGATTAAGCATCAAAAATGGCACTAAATTGACTTTTAACAGTTATTTTTGTTAGTTAGGTTAATCATTAAAATATAAAAAGTTTAATTAATAAATCGGTTTAATTTATTGTAAGAAATAAGAATAATTCCACTCTAATCTTATTAACAATTCAATTTAAATTCAAAAATTACGAGTTAGTTTTAAAATGGAGAGAAATGAAGCGTTGGCTCAAGAAGCTGTAAGATACTTAGGCTTAGCTCAGAGATTTGAGCAAGAAGGCAATATAGAAAAAGCTATAGAACATTATGGTGTTGCTGCGGATTATCTTAAAAATAGTGGCTATATGATGCAAAGGATCGATGAAATTTATTCCCGAATTGAAGAATTAAAAAAATTCGTTAAGCAAGAGGTTTTCTACCGCCAAGAGCATTTCAGGGCTCAAGTTGAGCAAGTCCAAGAACAAGCGTTTTCTTTATTAGATGGGGCTCAAAAATTAGAATCTGATGGATTTCTTGAAGATGCAATTGGCCAATATATGTCAGCAATTAAATTATTGGTTCAATCAGGGTGGACTGAAAATCAATTAGGGAACTTGAAGAGTAAAATAGCTGTTCTTGCGGGAAATTTGGAACGACAAAAAATAATTCAAACGCAAAAAGAAATTGAATCTCAAGTACTAGAAGCTGAACCTCAAGTACTAGAAGCTGAACCTCAAGTTGTTGGTGCGTTTGGCAAAAAGAAAATTGTTTCTAAAGCAGAAGAACTAAAAAGATATAGAGAAGCCAAACAACGAGAAGAACAAATTCAAGCCGATGCTTTTGCGTTTATTGACAATGCAAAGTTTTTCGAAAAAGACAATAAATTTGATAAAGCGATAGATAGTTACGAAAAAGCTATTGAACTATTAAACTTAATAGGGTGGCAAACCCAAACACAAAATATAGCGCTAATAGTTCAAAAGTTAAGAAAAGACAAAAAAGAATATGAAATAATTAAAACACAGAAGCCTTTAGAACGAAAATATATAAAAGGAGAAGTTGATATTAAAGGATTCGACGAATTTGAACTCGATGAATTTAAAAAGGACGAAGAAAAGATTCAAATAGACGCGTTCAACCTAATTGATATTGGAAAAAAGCTGGAACGAGAAAAGAAATACGATAAAGCTATAACTAAATATGAAAAGGCAATAGAATTACTTAAATCCATAGAATGGGATTCTTACATTCAACCTATCGTTAATTTTATCAAAAGTATAGAAGAGAAGCAAAAATATGAGGAAAGAACTGAAAGCCTGAAAGAAAAGCGAGAAAGCGATGTAAAAAGTCTGCAAGACAAAATCTTCTTAAAAGAAAGAGAAGAGATTGTACAAACAGCAAGAGAGCTAGAGCAAAAAAGATTACAATTTGAACAAAAAAGAAGAAATGAAACTAGAAAAGAGAACGAATTTTTTACGACTTTAGATAACGCCGATAAGATTTTAAAGGAAAATAGCGACTTTAATAAAGCTGTTGTAGAATATCAAAAAGCGTTAGAACTTCTAAAAGGTTTAGGAGCAGGTTGGGAATCGTATGCGGGAACAATTAAGTCTACTATTTCTAGTATCAACACATTAAAAGAAACTCAGATAGAAAAAGAACTGGAACAACAAAAGAGATTAGAGCGGCGAAATAAAACAGATTTAGAATTCCAGCAGCATATTTCAATAGAATTAGCGAAGGAACGAGAGAGAATTAAGCAAAGCGAAATCAAGTTAAAATTAAAAAGGGATGAGATAGAATATAGAGAACAACGTAAAGACGCTGCCTTTAAGGCTTTAGAAGAAGCAGAAGAATACATAAATCAATCTAATTTAGATAACGCTATATTAGCTTATCAGACTGCTGGAAATATATTTGCTGGTATCCAATGGGACGAAGAATTGCATTTAATTGAGGATTCCATAAGAAATCTTGAAATTAGGAAAAGAGAGCAATCTTTAACAAAGCAGAAGGATTTACAGAAATCTATTGATAGATATAAAGCAGAGCAATCGTTTCATGAACAAATATCCAAGCAACTACAAGAAGAGCGTGAGAGATTAAGTAAAAGAGAGATAAAGATAAGGGAACGAGATGCCGAGTTAGAACATCGAGAAAGGAGGAAGGAAGAAGCTTTTAAAGTATTAGGTGAAGCTCAGAAGTTATTGGAAAAAGGAAATTACGAAAAGGTTATAGAATTATACCAATTAGCAACAAATATTTTTGCGGAAATTCAATGGTATGATGAAGTTGAGAAAATTGGTAATGCGATTGTTGAGATAGAAAATAAAAACCGTGAAACTGGAATTAAAAAGCAAAGGGATATGTTAGCTCTCATTGAAAAAGAAAGAGTGGATAGAGCGTTTCAAGAAAGTACAATTAAAGAAATGAAAGCTCAAAGAGAAAAGTTAAAACAAAAAGAAATTACTTTCAGAGAACGCGAAGAAGAAGTCCTATTTAGAGAAAAGCGAAAAGAAGAAGCCTTTAAAATATTAGAAGAAGCTCAAAATTTTCTCTCTTTAGGGGAATTTGATATGGCAATTGAAAGTTATAGAAATGTAAGCGAAATCTTTGCTCAAATTCAATGGGTAGAAGAACTACCTTTGATTAAACAAGCTATAAGCGACATAGAAATAAAAAAGAAAGAGAAAGAGCTATGGAAACAAAAAGCGTTTCAAGAAGCGATCAAAAAAGAGACCGACCACAGTCAATTTCTTGACCACGTTAAACGTCAACGAGAAATAGAAAAAATTAAAATACAAAAAGGAAAGGAATTATTTAGAGAAAAGAAGGAATTAACTGCAGAAACCAAAGCAAAAGAGAAAGAAGCATTCAAGGTTATTGACGAAGCTGACATTTTACTAAGACAAGAAAGCTTTGACGAAGCTTTACAATCTTATAGTAACGCTCTTAGCATATTAAATGACATTGGATGGACAGGAAGTTATATGACCTTATTAGAAGACACAATTCGATTAATCCAGTTTAAAAAGAAGGAAAAAGATCAGAGAATTATTCGAGAAAAAGAACGATTAAAAAATCAAATAGACGAAGAAAGAGAGTTCGAGAGAAAAATAACTGAACATCTTCAAAGTGAAAAAGACAGGATGATATCTAAGAAAATTGAGCTTCGAAAAAAGGAAGATTTAGTAAATTACATGGAACAACGCAAATTAGAAGCCTTTAATATTATGGATAAAGCAGAAGTTTTATTAAAGCAAGGATTGTACGAGCATGCTTTAAATATGTATTATCAATCAGAGTTAATCTTAACTCAAATCCGATTTCCAACGGATGCAATTAAAGAAATGATTCGCAAGATACAAGAGAAAAAGCGCAAAGATGATTTAGCAAAACAACATGAATTTGAACTCATAATAAAAAAAACTGAGGAAGAAAAGCATTTTCTACAAACTATTGTAGAAAGCATGAAGTACGAAGAAGAAAAAATGAAAGCTAAGAAAATCCAACTTAAAGAACGAGAAGATCTAAAAATTTACTTGGAAAAGCGTAAAGACATTGCGTTTGAAATATTTGATGAAGCCAATGCCTTTATGAAACAAGGAAAATACAACAAAGCCCTTGAATATTATAGAAGCGCGGAATTAATATTAAACGAAATTCAATTTCCAACAGATTCAATTAAGGAATTAATCGTTAAAGTCAAAGAGAAAAAACGAGAACATGAATTGCAAAAACAAAAAGAATTAGAATTTAATGTTCAAAAGGAACGCGAAGAAATCGAGTTTCAAAAGAAAGTTGCTGATGATATAAGGGAAAAAAAAGAGCGCTTAAAATTAAAGCAGATCGAAATTGGAAATATAGAGTTGTTACAAACCAAACTTGAAAAGAGAAAAGATGAAGCTTTTCTGGTTTTAGAAAAAGCAGAGCATTATATTAATAGATTAGAGTATGATCTAGCTATTGCAAGTTATAGAAAAGCAATGCTAATTTTAAGCGAAATCCAATTTCCATCAGATTCTATTAACAACATGATTGAAAAAGTAATTAATCTCAAAAAACAGAAAGAATTTGACAAACAACATAAATTGCAAAGAGAATTAGAAAGGCTGAAAGAAGAGAAACATTTACAAGAAATATTAAATGAGAGAAAAAAGCAAGAAAAAGAGAAAAAGATTGCGCAACAGTTAGCACTTCAACAAAGGGAAAGATTAGTACAAGATCAATTGACTAACAGAGAGGTTGCTTATTCTCTTCTTGAAGAAGGAGCAGAATTTCTTAAGAGAGGAGTTCCTAATTTTGACAAAGCAATATCGTTGTATATTCAAGCAAGAGATTTATTAGCCGAAAAAATTGGTTGGGAACCTGAAATTAATAATTTGAATATACTGATAAAAGA
>JAUWNA010000119.1 GCA_030612905.1 Promethearchaeota archaeon | reverse complement strand
ATTATAAAATCTTTTGCTTCTATTATTGCTTCTTTATTTAAAGTAAAACTCGAAATTTTTAGAAAATTCGTTAAATCTTCTTCAATAAACTTTTTGTTAGCATTACGGATTATTTCCTCTATTTTAGAGCTTTGATTATTCATAAATAATAAAATTTTAAGTCTCATTAATGCATTTAAAAGGTGCACTACCTTTAAGACTCTAACCGAAGTAAAGAGCCATTGTTTTTATAGTTTTTTTATGTAATTACTATTTTTTTTGGTGGAATAAGCATCCAACTTTGAGGAATCTTGTCAAATAACGACGGTGCTCCTTTTCTTCCGATGTTAAAAGCACCGTTCACGTCTGAATGGATGTATTTATCGGATATTTCTGAATAAAATTGACCGTAATGTTTATGTGAGACGCTGTCTTTTCCTCGAATAGTAGGGTTTCGGACTCCATCGTAATTTAAATGAAATTCAATTTCTTCGTTGTCGAGAGCGGAACATTTTGATGTATAACTCTCTTCCTGAACAATAACGTTAATTCCGCAAAGCTTAGCTTTATATCTAATAGATTCAATTAATTTATAAAATGGAAGGGGGATAAATCTACGATTGACGGCTTTACTTAGTTTTGAACGAGTTTTCCAACCTTCGTTGTATCCTATTACGATTGTGCCAACATCGCGTTCTTTACATAAATCGATTACGTAACGAGACATTTTATGTATAGAATCTCTGGTTTTATTTCTGTAGATTTTATACAATCCGTCCAAAATTATCTGGTTTTTTAGTTGTAAGTCTTTTACGCGTTGAACATGCGTATTCTCAAATCTTCCTTTTAAATCGTTTTTTAGATCGTTGCAAATACTTTGTTTTCTATTGAGTTCTCTTTTTTCGTAGAAAAGGTAATCTTTTATTGGGCTTATTATTATTTTGTTTTTGTTCTTAGTTAACTCTTTTAAATAATTGAACAAATTTTTAAGTTTTTTACTTTCATTATATAAATTCTTAAATTGATTATATTTCATTGTGGGGTTGATAAGTATAGCATCAGCTACCTCTTCTTTCCATTGATAATTCTTAAGATATTTTTGGGATTTTTCTTGAATTATTTGTAAAAAAGTTTTTTTTAATATTTTTTTTTCTTCTTTTTTTACTTTTTTTAAAATATCTCCATATACGCCTTGAATACTGCGATAATATGGACTTTCTCTATTTATGGCGTAATTTGCTCGTTTGAATTCTCTACCTTTAATAAGAAGGGGTTGAGCTCCAAAATTATTTGCTATAGCAAAAGGGTTATTTACTCCTAAATCAATCGAAAACGCGTTTTTTCCGTTTAAACCGATGTCTTTAACAAACCTTTTGTATCTAATTTCAATCTCGTAATAATTCCCGCGGGGTATCACCCGTACTTCCTTAAGATTTTGAAGGATCTCGTATCTGACTCTAACATGCGTAAATATGTTCTCATGACGTTTTGGAAAAAGCATTTCGGATGTAGTTTTGCTATATTTTTTGTATTTAGTCGTTCTTTTAGTTTGTTCCATGTGAGAACAAAAATCTTTTCGTTGTTTCATAAGTTGTCCTGCGTAAATTGCCATAAATTCTCCGTCTGACTTTAAAAATCTTGGAATTTGAGGTCTATAATCCAATTTTCCTTGATAGAACAATTTCGTGTTCGTAAAATAAGTCAACCAATTCGAACCCAATACCTTTAGAATTTGCTGAGAGATTTGGGCATAACCCGTATCGTTGTAAAATTTACTAAATTTTAGCAAAGAATTTAAAGTATTTTTAATTTGAGTGCCGTTTTTGTAACGAATTCCCTTTTTTAATCCGTCAAATGCTTTTAAAAGAACTTCTCGTTTTTGAACATAATTTTTGATCGATGGATCTGGCATAATAGATCGTCTGATCTTTAAAAAATCGTCCCACGAACAGTTATGGTTTTTATTTTTAATAAAAAGTAGCTTTCTCATGACGAAATTGCCGAAATTATAGATATTTTTGGTGCTGTAACAAAGGCTTGAAATTTCGGGAGTCCATTTAATCTGAATCTTTTCGGTCAAAGTTAAGGTTAAATTCTTTTTTTGATCTTCAACTCGCATGACCGTTTCAGTAATATTAAACACATCTTTCTCCAACTCCTTATCCGAAAGAAGAATATCTAACGACATCTCTAACTCAGGAGGTAAGGAACGTATTTCTTCGGGATTCATATTTTTATTAGAAAGCATATCTTCATTAAATGGCACGAAGGGACTTGAATTAGGACATATGTTCCCATGGGAATTTGGACTTTCTTTGTCCAAATTATTAACTAAATCTTTCAACACGTCAAGATTTCTCTCTTCAGTGCTGACTGATTTGATAATTTCTTGAAACAGTTTAAAATCGTCAACAGACCTTTTCGTGTCGTGTTCAATGATTTTTTTCAAAACATTCGATTTAATTTCCATCTCTTTTTTATATGCTTGGTCTCGCTTGCTAAGTATCGATTCAAGAATTAAAGACTCGTCTAAATCGTTAAGATTAAAGTCGCGTAAAATGGGAAGGATATAACCTTTAGTAAAATCGTCCCCTTTAATGTAAACGTTAAGAATATCGTCGTATAACAAATCTTCTATAGCGTATTCGCTATTCCATGATAAAGTAACGATTTGTTTCCCGTCTTTTATGTCGATCGATTTGTCTCGCAATCCTACGACAAAGACTTCGATTCGCTTAAAATCAGTCTGATTCTCTTGTTTAAAAATATGTAAAATCATTTCACTATATTTTTAGAATATACCTATTTAAATAAAAAATAAAAATCAAGTTAATTCAGCTACAATAAAAAATAAGTTTTTTTTATTTGTACTACTATAAAATTTGTTAATTTTAAGCAAAAAATAAAGTATAATTCAAGAAACAACACTAAAAATATAAATTATTTATTGAAAGTTGAGTATTATTATAACGATGGATGAGATAGAACTTCCAAAACCTCAAAAAATTGAAAAATTAAACCAGATCTTGAGGGATTTAAAGAATAAAGGCAGGTTATTAGGCGTTTTATTCGCATATCGCAACGGTGGACTTATCGCTAAAGATTTTAAGGAAGACAGAGATTTAAATAACTTCACATCGATGTGCGCTTCGGTCTTAGAAAGTGCTACAGATCTTGGTCGTACAATGGGGGATAGAAAAGTAAGTAAAATTATTGCGGAGTTAGAAGGACAGACAATTGTTATTATTGAATGCGACGAGAAAACTTTTTTAGTTTTTGATATTAATAATGAATCCAATTTCAACGTAATATTGGAAAAAATAGAAGTGTATATTAGGAAAATAATTTTTCTCTATTAAAAATGGAAATTTGAAAAGAATTAATAGAGATTATCATTTATCTTCGATTATCTATTAGTTTTAAGTAATCAAGGCATATTTGTACAATTTGTCCTAAAGCTTCTTTTTCTATTACTGCTGGCGTATCCTTTCTTGTATGATAGTAGGGTACTAATTCTTCTTTTAAATTTAAACCACCAATGGTAGTAGCGGGAATATCTTTCTTACTAAAGGCTGCTGCGTCAGTTGCACCAAAAGGCAATGGCATTAATTTAACTTTTAGATTCACCTTTTTGGCAATTCCTAAGAGAGGTTCAAAGACATCGGGATTGTGTTTAGCGCCTATTCCGGGTTCTCTATCATGTATTACGATGATATCTTTTTTAGCAATGCTATCCATGTTCACAACAGTCGTTTTACTTGATATTAATTCGTCATAATGCTTTTTTACATATCGTTTTGCGCCCCTTAAGCCTGATTCTTCTCCAGCAAACGAGATTAATTTAACCCTTATATGTTTTGGGAATATCTCGCTGTTATCCTTGTTTTCAGATAAGTATTTTCCAATCCCTAACACTATAGCGACTCCGGACAAATTATCGAACGCACCGAGGACAGGCTTTGAGCTGTGGAAAAAAACGTAAACTAGTATAATTGGAACGAAAAATATAAAGATAATACCAAAAACTAAAAAGAGAATTGGTTGCTCAATTGATAAAAGGAAAAATACTAATTTCAAAATTATCGCAATGAACACGATTCCAACGGCTAAATATCCAACATTTATAATAATTTGGCCAAACCGCTTCAAATAGTAGAAAGTGTTAAACTCAAAAGCAGAATCGTGATGCGCAGAAAAAATTATTGTGTTTTTCACTTCGTTTTTTGGATTGATTGTCCCTATAACATTTTGTGATTCCCGTTTAGGAAAGAGAAAATCAAAGATTTCGTGGTACTTCATCACCTCTAAAATGAAATAACTAATCGTTACCACGATAAGAATTATTGCAATTAATAAAAAGATCATATTTATGGAAGCATTTAACGAAATTACATTAATATCTATTAACAATGTTAACCAATAAAAAACTCCAGCAATAAAGACCAGCATTGCCCCGTATTTAATACCTCCAAGAAAGGCATGAGGGCTACTACTATATTTTTCTTGATGTGTTTCATCGCAAAACTTCTTCAATTCTGATTCTACTCTATTACCTGCTAAAATTTCTTGTTCTGTCCCTGATTCTCGGGGCCCTACTTCGTTACAAATATCTTCTATAAATTTAAACATGTAATTATTATCAATCATTTTTATCAACAAATTATTTTTAAAACATCCGTACTAAGTTAAAAATTAAAATATTAAATAAAAATTCCTAATAATTTCTGTTATTTTAATGCTAAATTTTAAGAAGTAAATTTGATTTTGAACTATTGGATATTTAATTTTAAAGTGAGTTCATAATGGTAAAACCTAAAATCAAAAAAGGAATGTCAGATAGAGAAATAAACGAATATGTAGACTATGCTTTAACCGAAATGACATTAAAAGAAAAGGTTGATATAATGTCGGGGAAACATTTTTATATGTTGTTGCTAAAAGATCGAAAGTTCGGCGTGCGTGCTTATCCAGGTGGGGGCGTTAAACGATTAGATATACCTCCATTCTTATTTACGGATGGTCCGAGAGGTGTAATGATGCCCGGCTCTACTTGTTTCCCCGTATCCATAGCCCGAGGAGCTTCGTGGGATGTTAAACTCGAAGAAGAGGTGGGCGAGGTTATCGGTAAAGAAGCACGTGCTCACGGAGGAAATCTTTTTGGAGGTGTATGTGTAAATCTTTTGCGGCATCCCGCGTGGGGTCGAGCTCAAGAAACTTACGGAGAAGATCCCTTTCATCTTGGTGAATTTGGGGCTGCCTTGATATGTGGCGTACAAAAACATAATGTTATGGCCACAGTTAAACATTATATTGCTAATAGCATAGAACATTCGCGATTTAAAGTTGATGTACAATTAGATGAACGAACATTGCGAGAAGTCTATCTTCCTCATTTTAAGCGCTGTATCGAGGAAGATTGTGCTACAGTTATGTCGGCGTATAATAAAGTTCGCAGCGAGTACTGTAGTCATAATGCTCCCTTATTAAGAGATATACTAAAAGGTGAATGGGGGTTTGAAGGTTTTGTGCATTCTGATTGGATGAATGGGGTCCACGATACCATTGGTGGAGTCATGGGAGGCTTAGATGTTGAAATGCCCCGTGCAAAATATTACGGAAGAAAGCTAGAAAAAGCAGTGAAACAAGGAAAAGTTCCTTTAAAATTAATAGAAGATTCCGCAAAGCGAATAATTCGCACAGTGTTAAAATTTACTACTAAAGAAGACTCTCAAAATTACGATCCTACTTTAATCGGTTGTGATGAACATGTTCTTTTAGCTCGTAAAGTTGCCGAGAAGAGCATGGTCTTGCTTAAAAATGAAGGTAAAACACTACCTTTTTCTTCTAAAGAAGTTGATACTTTAGCAGTAATTGGGCTATTAGCCGATTTAAAAAATACGGGTGATCATGGAAGTAGTCACGTACGCCAAAAAAATATTGTTACACCTTTACAGGGTTTAAAAAATAGATTTGGTGATAAAGTAAAAATAATACATAACGATGGTAGCGATCTTGAAGTTGCTCAACAGATCGCTCAAAGCGTAGACGCTGTAATATTAATAGTCGGTTACACGTATAAGGATGAGGGAGAATATATTCCACACATTTCAAAGGGATTAGGAGATCGCATTAACCTTGGTTTGAGAGAGAATGAAATTAAATTGATTAACGCCGTTTCAAAAGTTAATCAAAAATGCGTAGTTGTACTTATTGGGGGGAGCGCAATTCTCATGGAAGAATGGAGAACAAGAGTCCCCGCTATTTTAATGGCTTGGTATTCGGGTATGGAAGGAGGAAACGCTTTAGCAGACATTCTTTTTGGAGTAGTTAACCCAAGCGGAAAATTACCTTTTACAATCCCTACAGATCCAGCGCATTTACCATTCTTTGACATATATGTTGACGAAATCGAATACGGATATTATCATGGATACACCTTAATGGAAAAAGAACGCCGAGAACCAGCATTTCCTTTTGGATTTGGCTTAAGTTATACGGAATATAATTACAAAAA
>JAUWNA010000547.1 GCA_030612905.1 Promethearchaeota archaeon | reverse complement strand
GCACACGGTAGTCTACTGGTTTCTTTAGGTAGAACTACTCGCGAGTCCGATATTGATAAGCTTATAGAAGTTTTACCAAACGAAGTAAAAAGATTGAGAAAGTTATCTCCATTAACGCCTCCAGAATTATTAAAAAAATATAATGAGGTAAAATAATAATATGAAATCTACTACATATTCAGACAAGGTATTGGACCACTTCAAGAATCCTAGGAATGTAGGTGAGATTGAAGATGCGGATGGGGTTGGCCGCGTTGGAAATCCGGTTTGTGGGGATCTTATGTGGATATACCTCAAGATTGCCAAAAATGAAAAAGATGAAGAAGTAATTGAGGATATTAAATTTAAAACGTTCGGTTGTGGTTCAGCTGTTTCTACATCATCAATGATTACTGAGATGGCAAAAGGCATGACTCTTGACGAAGCGTATAAAATCACGCGACAAAACGTTGCTGACGAATTAGATGGACTTCCTCCTATAAAAATGCATTGCTCTAATCTAGCTGCCGATGCTTTAAAGGCCGCAATCGACAACTATCGTTTAGGTACAGAGCCAGAAATAGAGATCGTTACGTCTTGTCAATTAGATGTTAGGATAATACTCGGAATCGACGATTTTCTTGGAAAAGGAGTCTATAAAGAAGTACCCGCGGATTTAGAGGAGTTTAGAGAAAAAAGAATTATTGTAGTCGACTCGGGAGACGAATCGTTAGAGCTCGCACTTAAACTGACAGAATATACTGGAAGAGTAATTGTTGTAACTTCAGCAAAATCAGTTCCTGGCAATGTTGAATTGAGGAAAAAATTGAAGCATTCAGAAGTAAAACTATTACAAGAATCAGAACTGATTGAAATCAAAGGAGAGCTCGATGAAGTAGAAAAAATTGTTATCCATGATTTCGATGAGGACGAGAATTACGAACTATTCGTTGATGTAGTAATAGTTTTAGATTATCGCTTATAAAAAATTTTTATTCTAATACTCTTATTTTTTCATAATTTATAATAAAGAGGTTTAAAAAGCACAATTAATTCTATTTTTTTAAAGTAGTGATATAGTGCATCACGATCGCACAACTAAAAATAAATAAAAAGATGATAATATGGAAAAAGTTATAATTGTAGGTGGAGTTGCTGGGGGCGCTTCAACGGCAGCTCGGCTTAGAAGGTTAATGGAAGACGTAGAGATTACTGTGCTTGAAAAGGGTGAATACGTCTCATTTGCTAACTGTGGGTTACCGTATTATATTGGTCACGTCATAAAGGACCAAACTCAATTGGAACTAATGACGCCAGAAGAATTTTGGGATCGATTTAGAATTGACGTTAAAGTTAACCACGAAGCAATCTCAATCGATAAAAATAAGAAAACTGTTACGGTCAAAAACCTTGAAAACGATAAAACTTTCGAATTGGACTATGATTACTTAGTACTTTCTCCTGGAGCTACTCCAATTGTACCTCCATTTGAGGGGCTCGGTGATGTTCCCGTATTTACTCTGAGAACAATTCCAGATTCCGTTAAGATCAAACAATTTGTTGAAAAGAATGATGTTAAACACGCAACCATCATCGGGGGCGGTTTTATCGGTTTAGAAATGGCTGAAAATTTGAAGCACAGAGGTGCTAAGGTAAAGATCGTGGAAATGCTTGACCAAGTTATGGCGTCTATAGATAAGGAAATAGCACAATTTGTTCACCAAGAATTACTACTAAATGGTGTGTGTTTACAATTAGAAGACCCTGTTGATTCTTTCAAATGCGACAGTGACAATTGTTTTTACGTTATTCCTAAAAGTGGGAAAAACATTAAGACTGACATGATAATTTTAGCAATTGGGGTCAAACCAGAAAACAAATTAGCTAAGGAATCTGATTTAAAAATTGGTCCGCGAGGGCATATTATTGTAGACGAACAAATGAAAACCTCAGATCCCTCAATATTTGCTGTAGGTGACGCAGTCCAAGTAAAAAATTTTATAAC
>JAUWNA010000142.1 GCA_030612905.1 Promethearchaeota archaeon | reverse complement strand
CTTGCCTATCATCTCTTTTTCAGGATATCCAAATAATCTCTCTGCAGATTTATTCCAATAAGTAACTAAACCATCGCTATCCATTTGAATTATTGCGTCTTGAGCATACTGGCTCAATAATTTTAATCCTTCTTCTACTTTATTCTGCTCTTTAATGTTTATTGATGAAACAGATTTCACTTATTGATTCCTCTTTAATCCTTGTTTTTCTTAAAAATTTTACATAAATTACATATTCTGTTTATTTAGATACAAAAAAATATGGAAAAGTTCAATACTTTTATTCTCTTTGCTCTCTTCAGTATTAAGCTGCTCTTTTTCCCACCCAACTTTAAAATAATAAGCTTTATTTGTTAATTTAAAAAATTTGAAGCTATCGAAGTTATTTAAAAATCCTAAATGCTCAAGTCTTTGCATGTGAAGGTGAGCTATATCTAAATTTAAATCAAATTTATCTATTAAATAATCTGAGTTATATTTTGAAATGTGATCAGACTGTAAAATAATTGAAAGCTCTTCCTTTAAGATTGAATATTCTTGTTTGCTAATTGGAATTAAATCACGATGGATTATTGAATTTAAAGCGCTTAAGATAACATAATAAGTGTCGTAAAAGAAATCCTTTCCGACTGAAGTTTTAAATATTTCAAAATCTCCACCTCTTGGATGTTGAATAGTGATAAACTTCTTTATAGCTTTAATTTTTTGATCAACATACGAGGGGCTTACGAGATCTATTTTATGCAGAAAGGCTATTATTTTACAAGAGTGTAGATTGAGTTCCTTCTTTATTTGATAAACATTCACTAAAAATCTTATTATTGATTCTGCAGAATTCATAATATCAAAAATGCAAATGATAATACTACTTTCGTTAAAAACTTCCTTACCGCTTTCAGAAAACCAAATATTGTTTTCTTGCCCTGCTAAATCAAAAATCCCTAAGTTGGAATTAAATAATGAATATATACTTGAATTTATACCTCTTGAAGGAAGTAATGGATTTTCTAAAAGCGTTAATGGATCGCCTTTATCAAAGTAGATTTCCTTTATTGTAGTTTTACCAACACCAGGAGGTCCTACAAACATTACTTTTTTATCGTTAATCATATCATCCCTTTTACATTACCTTTAATTAATTGTTGACGCTTTTGGTTTTTCAAGAGCTTCAATTATTTCTTTACACGAATCTAACATCATTTCAATGTAATTCGTTAAGTCTTGTTCAGAAACCTTTCCACTTCTATTTTGCTCTAGAATTAATTCACAAAAACCTTGAATGGTATTAACTCCACTTCTTATTTGCATGTTAATTGATTCTAAAGGTAAGATTTCGTCCTTCTTCATGTAGATATCTCTTACTTCTTCAAAAAATTGCTTGAATGCTAATGAGTCATCCCGTAAAATCTTGTCATTTCCAATTTTATGAAATATCATCTCAATTCTTTTGAAATGAAGTATTGGTATTAACGGATGATCTAAATCTCGAAGTAGAATAATAGCATATAATTGTTTTCTCCCTCTAGCTGTGGGGTCTTCTACTTCAATCTTATAAACCTGTGAATAAAACTGATTAAAATCGAGTATGACAAATTGGTTTTTTGTATTTAAGGCGTCTCTCAATAAATTTCTGATAAATTTTTCTTCTCTAAGGTTAATAGATGAATAAAGAGCACGTGGCCCTAGTAAATGGTCATATTTTCCAATAATCAATATAAATGGAAATTTATCTAAATCCTCTTTAAAATATGTGTAAGGAGATGTTATTTCTTCGTTAAGAGTGTTGTTTATTTGCATTTTATTTACAAAACCTTTATTTAATTATTTTTATCTTCATATTATTAATACAAATGATTTTTTTATAACTATGTATTATTGTTTAAGCCTTTTTTATAACAAAGCTATAATAATAGGATAAAAACTTATTTATATTCTTTTAGGTTTTCACTAATTACTCATCTTTTGTACTATTCTATTTTTATTAAGATAAAAAACTTAAATCATTTTTACTTTTTATAAAAATTTAAAAAAGGAAAATATATTAGTTAATTATGTCCGAATCTGCTAAAACAATTATAAAATATTTTTGCGATCGTTTTCTAGATATTGATTATTATCCTACTAGCTTAAAAGATATACTCGATTTGGAAATTAACAGGTTGAAGAATATTGACGAAGAGGATGTTGTAAAGTTTAATAGGATTGATATTAAAAATTTAAGAGACCTTTCCATGGTTCAAATTTCTGAGTACGAACGATTGAGTAAAAAAGCACTAATTAATAAATCTAATTTTAAAAATGCATTAATTGCATCAATTTTAATAGCAAATGCTTGGAGCAAAAGAGCGCAATACCTGAAAAAACCTAAAATGAAGGTTGTAGTAGCGGGCCTTAATTTTGCGGGAAAAACATCTCTTATTAATAGGTTAATTAATGATATAA
Source organism: Promethearchaeota archaeon (assembly GCA_030612905.1). GTDB lineage: Archaea > Asgardarchaeota > Lokiarchaeia > Sigyniarchaeales > SOKP01 > SOKP01. The sequence goes on along the minus strand of JAUWNA010000142.1, from coordinate 3,357 downwards.
ATTACCACGATATGATCAATTTAGAGCCAACAATAGGGGCAAACGTTGAAGAATATCAATCTGATAAGTTAGATCTTATCTTATGGGACCTAGGAGGGCAAAAAGATAATATTGAAGAATATCTCGAATCCCCCGAAAGATTCTTTATCCAAGTAGATGTCCTAATTTTTATATTTGATTCTCAAGATGATGTTAGATACGATGCAGCTGTCGAATATTTGAACGATTTGATTAATATTCTTGCTTTTTTGAATGAAAGTCCTTACTTTGTAATTTTATTAAATAAAGCTGATTCTGATATTGTAAACGATCCTGATTTTCAAATTAAAATGGAGTATTTAACTGATAAAATCTCGAATGTTTTTATGAATAGCGAAAAATCTTGGAATTTTGATATCACTCCTACAAGTATTTATAATTTTTACTCAAGCGAACCAGAGATTGCTAAAAGTATTAAAAATATATTTTCAAAAGAGAAGTCAGAATTAGATTCAAGTACAATTTTACCTGACATTGAAGATAAACTTCAAAGAATTTTAGATATCAATCTTAAACTTATGGATAAAGTTGCGGCTGAACTCTCAGAAGTTAAACGCGTGCTATTCAGATTAGTACCCTCTGATATTTCGCAATCTCTGTTTGCAGTTCCGTTTGAAAAGGTACCTATTGAATATATTTCAGACACCCAAAAATTAGAGGGTAAAGATAAAAAGAAGAAAAAAAGAAGTAAAGATGCCGATCCATTCAAAAAGGGCAAAAAGTTAAAAGGGGTTGCAGGACCTCCCAAACGATTAAAATCTATTACAGCTCCAGAAGCTATAGAAAAGGAAGATACTGAAACTGATAAAATCACTGCGAAAAAAATAAAATCAGCAAAAGCATCCTTGTCCGCCACCTCTCAAAAAGCAACGCCACCGATAGCTCCTCAATCAGTCGCTAAACAAAGTTTCGTCACCCTTGATTCCCTAAAACCTCCACCGCCACCTCCAAAAATTACTATGAGCGCTGGAAGTAGTTCTGGATCGGGAAGAAGGGAAATAATATCTGAACTAAAGGATATGTTTGTAAAACGTGGATTAGTTAGCCGATAATAATTGGATTGTTTTAAATAAGCAAAATTCATGCTAAATTTTTAAAACAACAAATTTATTTAATGTTTTAGGTAAATACAATTAGGAATAGTAAAAAACTAATTAAAAAATAATATATTTACACTTTCATATCTCAACGAATTTAATAAAATATGGATAATTTTGTAAATTTTTAATTTTTTAGATTAACAATAAGGTGAAGAATTATTTCTAAAGACGAGAAAGAGACTAAAGTTAAAAAGGACTATTATTCTGGGAAAAAACGAATCTCTGTTTACATCACAGAAGAAACAGAAAAAGAATGGCTAGAATTCATTAAAAAAAGTGATATTTCATCAATCTCCAAATTAGTTAGAGAAGGAATTAAATATTATATCGAAGAAAAATCTAGTTTACTTGCTCAAGATTTATCTGTTTTCACACACGCCTTAAAAGAAAGACTCACAACGATCAAAGGAAATCTCCAATTAATCGTTGAAAAATATCAAAAGGATTTAAACAGCGATGTTTTATCCATTATTACAAACTTATTAGATGAGATTAAACAATTTGAAAATAGATTTATATTAAAATTAGAAAAACCGGATGCAAAACTTGCTCAGTACGACATTCTATTGATTGAAGATGATTTATCTACAATAGAATTGGTTACTAATTATTTTGATGCTAAAGGCTATACCTGCAAAGGAGTAATAACAGGTTTAAAAGGAATCGAAGAATTAAATTATAACATTCCAAAATTAATTTTATTAGATATACTTTTACCTGATGTAAGTGGGTTTGAAATATGTAAAAGAATAAAATCTCACGAAAAACTCAAAAAAGTACCAGTTATTTATTTAACAGCTGTTCCAGATCATAAAGTAAAAGAAAAAATCCAAGAAACAAGAGCTGAGGGATACATATTAAAACCATTTGACCTATCGGATTTTGAGTTCGTGTTTAAATATTTATAATTCTCTTTCTGTCGCAATTTAATGCTTTCTGATCATCATCTAATTTGTAATCTTAATTCTCATAATTATTCCTAAGAAAAGGATATCTGTATTTACAATTTAAGTTCTTCAGACATGTAAATTTAAAAAATTTGATATCTTCTGTGAATTAATAAAGATTTTAACGAAAAATCTGAGTTAAACATTCAACCGTTTGTTTTTCGTCCTTAGCTAAGTAGTTTTGTTTGAAGATAGATGCGAAAAACGCGCGATCTTTTGGGTTGAAATATTGATATCCGAACTTATTCCACGCAGCCTCTTTGCTTAAGGGCGCAAACAAAGCAATTTGATCTTTTACCAATTGAGATAGCAAGATTGGAACTTCTTCTTTATTAGTCGGTGTGAAAGCGTTCAATAAAATATCGTCGTTAAAGTTATCCCAAGTATCCTTGAATTGTATACAGAATCTTTTAATATCGACCTTGTTTTCTACGATTAATTTTGCCAAAGCTTTTATAGCGATTTCATAAGAAGTAGGATTACTATTTGATGGGTTAGATATTATAGTGCATGGTAAACTACTTCCGTTGTTTTTATTTTGAGGTAAGTTATACTCCGGAAGAATTTTTATCTGGTTTAACCCCATGATATTTCTAACGTCTTTAATAGTTCCACCCGTGTCAAAAAACTGTTTATTTAGAATGTATATTAAAAGCCTTTGAGCGTGAACATCTCCAAAGTAAGGGTAATCTGAGGCGTATAGAATGTATTCGGACCAGTCTCGATTATCGACTTTAATTTTATTATTTGCTTTAAACCATTTTCGAAAATCTTCTAAAAAGTTCCCAGCCCCCTCTCCATGAAGCATAGATAAATCGCCATAAGTGTTCGGTTGGACAATCGCATTATAGACTTCGTAATCGCCAATATTTCCTTGAGCGAAATGTGCGATTATAACCTTGAGATGAGGTAATAACTCCGGATAATGTTGAGCTAACGTTGTTCTAGTTGTTCTAATTAACTCGGCGATGTCTAATATTGAGCCTCTACCGCGAGTATCGAATAATACGGGCATAGAATGACTTGCAGCTTCAATTAAAACCTTTTGTGGTTTGCCCGTTTTAATATCATCGATCCATCTTTCTGATCGAGGATGTAATTTTAGACCCCGGAGACCTAATACTTCTCGAGCGTATGTTACCTCCTTAATTGCCTTTTCACCTTCCATAGGATCACAGCGAGCATATCCAATTAATTTCATAGAAAATGGAAAGCGCGTAGTAAATCCAGAAACATTAATATTGCTAGCTCGATACAAAGCTTCTGGATGC
>JAUWNA010000186.1 GCA_030612905.1 Promethearchaeota archaeon | reverse complement strand
TAATGAAATGCCCATTCCCTATGGAAGTAGCAGCAGTAGCAATTCATGGATATAATATATTCCTTCTTTTTGGCATTCTATCCGTTGTAGCAATCATTCTTAGTAAAAAAGTAAAGAAATGTTGAGGTCTATAAAATTATTCTTCAAAACTTAAGTTTTATTTATCCCATTTTATAGTGTTTTATTTCTTTACGGCACTTTGATCATTATATCATTACTCTCCTTTTATTATTAAAAGCATCAACTTAATTTACATTATGTCTAGCGTTTATTCTTCTCCATCAATAAAGCATTTTTTTTTAGAGATTTACAACTTATTAAAAGACACAGATTCGGCTGTAACCGAAATATGGTTTGAAATATCAGAAATTGAATTTTTCAAAGATTTTAGCGATTTTGAACTCCGCGATTTTTTAGATAAATTTGATTTTATCTCAATTCAGAAAGGAAACTATGTTCATTACATAGTAGTAAATAAAATTGCGTTTATTACGAGATGCCTTCAGTTTCTAGAGTTAGACGTTAATCAACTGTCGTATCTATTAAACTGCGACGGTTTTGAAGCTTTAATCAAAGAGATTTTGTCTCAAAACAGTTATAAAACAACTAAAAATTTTAGGTTTTCAGATAAATCTGAGCTCAAATACGAGACATCTCAAAAAAGGTATGAAATCGATGTAATTGGCATTTATCAAAGTTATATATTGATAATCGATGCAAAGCAGTGGAAACGCAAAGATTCTTACAGCGCAATGAATAAAGCAGCAAATTTACAATATCAAAGAGTAATAGCTTTAAAAAAGAATCCTGAAATTTTATCAAATTTAATACAGAGCCTATTAGGAATGAAGTTTAATTTTCGAAAAAGATTACCTTTTATCTTAATTCCCGTCATGGTTACGTTAGAATCAAATTGGGTTAGAATTAACGAAAATTCTGTTCCATTAGTAGGAATAGATAATTTTAATTCGTTTTTACAGGAATTAAGAATCAATTTACAATATTTTAAAACTATCGAAGTCAATCGAATTATCGTTCAAAAACAGCTAGTATAAAAAAGATTTAAGGATAGTATATATCTATTTTAATAATCCTAAATATTGTTTTACTTGTTTTTTTACGATACTAACAGCAAAATAGATTATTCCTGATTTAACCCGAGGATGTGAAAGAATTATTAAAATCATGTCATCTCCAAATGATTTTTTCGAACCAATGGGCGCGAGGTCTAAAACTCCATCAGTTCCTCTTATAGAGATATTCAGCAAGGTTCCAGCGCTTAAACCTTTGATTATATCCTCTCCAATCATAGATAAATTCTGCCCAATTGTTGCAAATAAATTTTCTGAAATTCTTGATGAAATTGCTGAAGCGAGAATCGTACCATCGCCCTTAATAATAGCAGAGGCTTCAATGTGTAAATCCAGCTTCAATAAATCCTTTAAAATTTCGTTCATGCTGGAAGGAGGTATATTTTCTTCTGGTTTCTCTTGAATAGCTTGCTTTTGTTTTGTAATAGAATCTAAAGGTTTAACTGTAATTTTTTTAGATAAAAATGACAGTACATTTGACATATCTTCTTCTAGTTGCTTTTGCTTTAAAAACACAGACTCCTTTTCAGGCGGGGATACGGCTGATTTTTTAGAAACCCGTGATTTCGTATCAGTCCGCCTCCTAGCTTGTCTGGGCGGTCCGAAAACTCCTTTATCCGCAATAATTGATCCTTTATAAGGTTGAGGTGTAATTTCTTCTAAAGCGTCTAAATCTTCTTCTTCGTCTTCCAGTTCGCTTTCTACAAACTCTTCGGAGTCTTCGTATTCGAAGGGGGTTTGGGTTTCATTAAGATCTTCTCCATCCTCATCCTCAATCTCGTTTAATTTTTCGGGTTTTGGGATCTCTTGTAGATCTGTAAAAGGATCTGGTTTAGGTTTAGAAACTTTTTTCTTATCAGGAATTCTTTTCTGAGGTTTAACTTTTTTTTTCTCCTTTTTACTAGGAGCAATTCTAATTCTTGGAGCTCTGCGGGAAGTGGGGAGTAGAGCGCCGCACTTTCTACAAATATGACCGCTGGCTTCGTTATTAGTCGCACCACAATTAGAACAAATGATCATTGGGATTCTCTCTTTTATCAGCTTTTAAAATCAGAAATAATGACGCATATAAAGCTTTTTTTCTATAATATTTTATCTTTCTATTTTATATAAATATAAAAATGCAATTTTATTAATGTTAGCTATAGCAAATTAAAAATAAAAGGAGTTAACTATAGAGGATCTCTTTTAATAAATTAGCAAAACAATCAAAATCTTCTTTGTTAATATTTGGATCTTGTTTGAGCATAAGTAAATAATACGGAGTAGAGTCGTCTTTTAAAGCAAGTTGCTTGAAAACGAAATTCTTTCCATACCTTTGCACAATCATATGATTCTCCTCTTCTTGGCGGCTAGGTTGGGCTTTAGTAAAAACAAACGAGTCGTTAAGGGTCAAAAAATAGGGCGTGCTGGCGCTTAAGAGGTTCTTTGTTTCCTCGTCTTTGTAATAACTACCTACGATAAGACTATTGTCGTCTAGTAATACAACACCTTCCGAATAAGTCTTCTTGCCAAATTCTACGATTGTTTTTTCAATTAATTCCGATTTTGGGTACAAATCCAAAAGAATTTCAGACATAGCTTTAATGATACTGGGCAAATCGTAGATTGAAGTATTGTAATAAAAGATTTTTTTATAATCTACCACATTTCTTATTTTTTCTTTTAATTCTATTTCAAGAGTCTTCATTTCGTTTAAAGCGTTTCGTCTTAACGCGGGATCGTATTTGTGGAAAAAGACATAGATGCTCGGCTCTATCTCCAGCTTATTAAATTGCTCTACTACATCTTTAAAATAGCTGATAGATTCGGGTATTCTTGCGCGATTTTGAACATCTATTACATAAACAGCAATCTCAGTGTCGTCGAAATACTTTCCGGGATTCTTTAAATAAGCTATTCTATAGCTAAATTGCCCACCTAGATCCCATTCAGCTATTTCTCGCCCTAGAAACTCAAATATCCTTCTTTGGGCACCTCTTGTTGGCTTTAGAAACGCGATCTTCGAGAATTCCCTCTGTATTGCGTAAATAATCGTTGTTTTACCTGCGTTATCGAGGCCCGTAAATAAAATTTTACTAGGCGATGCTATAGCTTTCTTTTTTACTTTTTTATCTTTGGATAAATATTGAATTGTCAATTGAATTCCTCACAACCATATTCTTATGTAAGATAATATATCAAACATTCTTATAAAATTATCCTTAACTTAAATATTAAAATGTTTAGCATATTTTTTCATTAATAATGGATATTCTTAAAATATTGTAAAAAAAAATTGGTTTTATATTAAAATTCAAATCCCTTTCCGAAAAAATCTGTAATATCGAAATAGAAAGTAATTTCTCGACCATCTTCCAATTTCAATTCCAAAACGTCATACATTTTTCCATCTTTGTCTTGTAAACTCTGCCTAATTAATTGATAATTACCGAACTTTTTTCGAACTTCAATGTATTCCTGTTTTACGCCTTCGGTATTACTGCAATCTGAAATTTTTATAGCTTCTTTAAAAGAAGAGCCATCTCCTCCACTAATTTTTACCATTCTTAACATCTTAAAAATAATTTATCAAATATTTTATTTACATTCTTACCTTTTTTAAAAATCATTTGGCATGCCATACTTAATATTAAGTCCTTTTTCAAAAAGTTGGTTTAATTTCTCGACCGCTTCTTGAGCCGTTTTTGCTCCGTATATCGAATCACTTCTTCTATCGTCAATTTTTTTGCCCGCCATTTTAGAGGACCACCCTTCTACTACGCCAGTCAGCGCGACAATTGGTTTCTCGTATATCCAGGCGAAACATATTTCTGATAAGGTGCCTGCTTTCCCCGCTATCGCGACTACTGCGTCCCCACTAAGCACTACAACTATATTTCGCGCTTGAGAAAACGGAACTGGAATGACAACATCAACATATTTATTTGCTAAGTGTTTATCTTTAAAAGGAATTATTCCTATCGTGAAACCCCCTTCTTGTTTCGCTCCTTTGCAAACCGCTTCCATAACTCCAGAAAGTCCTCCACAGGCAACAGCAAAATTATTTATAGCAAGCAATCTACCCAATTCGTTAGCTAATTTCTCCGTTTTTGAATCAACTTGGCTAGTGCCAATAACAGAAACAGTTCCCTTAAATTTATTTTTGAAGTTAAAACTCATTGTATTTCAACATCTTATTTTTTCTTATAATTCCTAATATTGCTCGAATATTTTTATTTGTTTAGAAAGATAAGTAACCACTAATTAATTTATTTTCAAAATGAGTTTATTGATCATCAGACTTTGCAGAATGATCGCTTGATGATCGAAAGCAAAAAGTTAAATGTTCGAAATCATAATATTATTATATGGAAACAAAATATAGACTAAAACCAAGTGTTTTTATAGCCCCATATCGAAAGGACTCTTCAGTTTACTGCCCCGCTTGTGGACATATCATGGAACAAGTGCTTCATATACCTAAAGAGATAAAACAGATTTATCAATGTCCGAGATGTAATACCTTTATTCCGGAACAGGTTTTTAGCCTGTCAAATCTTAAATAAAGGCTAATAACGAGAATTATCGTTTGATGTGGGATATATAGCGTTTCTCGTAGCTTACTTCTTATCGATTAGATTAACCACACACTCAGAGTTTTAAATCTTTAATACTCTATAACATCTAAAGATTCTTTACCATTATTTATTTTTAATCCCGGTTTTTTAATAATTTTTCCAATCAAATTTGCTGACATATCGTGGTCTTTAAAAGTCTCGATTATTTTTTGCGATTTGTCTTCAGAAGCAGTTAAAATATATGAAGTGGTTAAAAACATTTTAATGTAAGTCTCCAAACTATATCCCTTCTCTATTAATTTTGGAGGAATAACAATCTTTTTAATATTTATATCCGCACCAACTTCAGAATATTGCATTAGTTGTAAAATAGTTCCAAACA
>JAUWNA010000067.1 GCA_030612905.1 Promethearchaeota archaeon | reverse complement strand
AGCAATTCTACTAAAAAAATTTTAAATGAACTAAATATAGATAATAATAAGATTTTACCTTCAGATATTAAATTCATTAACGAGATTTTAGTAGTGATTTATTCTATGGATTATCCTAGATATTCACACATAAATCAATATCTAGAATCTTTAAATATTGTTAATTATAATAGATCTTTATTAGATATTTCTTTAGAGTTGTTATTATCAATTAATTATATTTTGAAGGAAGGAAATCTACATTCATTAACAAAGAAAGGATTAAGTTATATTAAAGATCATGATCTTGAAAAGGATGAACAATTAAGACTTTATAGCAATATTAATGAATTTAAAAAAAAAATACTTTATGCTCCTTACATTTTAAATGTTATTAATCAATATGGACAAATTAATAAATCTAATATTCAAAAAAAGATACCTTCTGTCAACTCTATCTTTGGACTAATCACTTTCAGTACAGTTTCTAAAAATATTAAAATTTTAGAAAATATGGGGTATGTAAAGACCGTTTCCAATAAATACATGCTAACTGCTTCGGGAAAGGATCTTTTTAAAATACCCGACTTTCAATTTCTTTTGGAACAAATTAACGATTCTGAATTACTTTCAAAAGCTAAGATCAAAGAAATACCGCATGTTAATGAAATATTACAATTAATAGTTTCCATTAAGAAAGCTAGGTTTAATTATATCAAATTTTTTGCTAAAGAATGGGATATTTCATATTACTATGTTAAACAAGCTTTAAATTTCTTGAAAACATCAGAATATTTGAAAGTTATAGAAAATATTTATACATTAACCATTAAAGGTCAAAATTATGTAAAAAATAATAATATTCAAGTTAATTATGATATTTATATTAAAAGTCTTAATTCTTAAATTTTCCGAAATTATAGCATAATAATTTGTCATCTTGCGACTAAAATTTTCTCGTAAGATTCATTCCTTCGGGTTAATTTTTTGTTTTGGTAGACGAGGAAGAGCTTCGATTTTGTTAGTGATGTCTTCTACTGAGTTAAGGAAATTTTCAACTTCAGCTGCAGAGCAGAAATATTGTTGAATCCTATCTTCAGAAAGGCCTATGTGTTTAAACAACATCTTTAAAAATTTGACGTGTTCGTATGTATTCAAGTTTCCTTTTCCAAACTCACATTCGCCTTCTTTTCATGAAATAATAGCTACTCCATCGGCTCCGTTCAAAAAGCATTCCATTATTAAATGAATTCCAATTCTACCAGTACATTTAACTCTTATTAAATGGAAAGTGTTAGAATACGATTTTCTCATAGTGCCTGTTAAATCTGCTACGGAATACCCTCACTTTTCACATCCAAAAGCAATAATATTTCTTTCTTTTACGGTTTTTGACATTTATTCTCGCCTATAATCTCTTTAATTTTCAATTTTGGTTGATATTTTCGTCAAAACTTCGATTTCACTGCTCGCGATTCCTTTAATTTCTACCTCAAACTGCTTATCTCTGTAATATTTTAAATCGATAGCTCGTGCTGGACACGAGGAAACGCACACTCCACAACCTTTACATTTTAACTCGTCAACAACGGCAATGCCATTTTCATCTACGATTATTGCTTGATATTCGCATAATTTCTCGCATCTATGGCAGCCCACACAGAGAGATTCGTCAACTTCAGCTATAATTAACTCTTGAACGATAGTATCGTGAGAAAGCAATGTAGCAGCTTTACTTGCAGCGGCTAATGCTGTAGAAACGGAATATGGTATGTTTTTTGGTCCAGCAGCACATCCACATATGTAAATCCCTAATCCTTTAGTTTCTTGAGGTTTTAAACACCCGTGAATTTCTGACAGGAATCCATTGGGACCTTTACTAAGCCCCATTACATCTATTATTTTATTTGTACCTTTTGAAGGGATCATCCCTGTTGAACACACTACTAAATCAAAATCCAAGTAAGAAACGTCTCCCTCTAAAGAATTATCGTAAAAGAGTCTCATAGTTCCATCCTCGTTCAGCTTTATATCGCCCGGTTTTCCCCTTATGAACATAACGTTCTGTTCTCTTATATTTCTATAATATTGTTCGTTTCCTTTATCTGTAGTTCTAATATCTATATAGAATATTGTTATTTCCATATCGGGGTATTCTTGCTTTAACAATTGAGCGTTCTTCAAAGAAACGCTACAACAGACAGCAGAACAATAATTATTTCCCCTTAACGTTCGGGACCCAACACATTGGATCATAGCTACTTTTTTAGGCAATTTTCCATCGGATATTCTGTATACATGTCCCTCAGTTGGGCCAATTGGACTTAACAACCGTTCTAATTCGATTTGTGTAATGACATCAGGAAAAATTCCATACATATACTCGTTACTTTTCAAAATGTTGTATTCGTCCCATCCAGTTGCGATAATAACAGCGCCTACCGTAATATCGATGATTTCTGGTTCTTGTTCAAAATCGATCGCTTCACTAGGGCAAGTTCTTTCACAATTTTTGCAGTCAATACACACATCCATATCGATTACAGCATACTTTGGCACCGCTTGAGGAAAAGGAATATAAACTGCTCTTCTTTCTCCAAATCCTCGATCAAACTCATTAGAGATCGTAATTGGACATTTTATCGTGCATAAACCGCATCCTGTACACTTTTTTTCGTCAACATATCGAGGATTTTTTCTGATTTTAAACTTAAAATTTCCAGTTATACCACTAAACTCTATAACATCGCTATAGGTCAATAAAGTTATATTGGGATGTTTTGAAGCATTTACCATTATTGGGGCTAAAACTCATATCCCACAATCGTCAGTAGGGAATATTCTATCGAGTTGTGCCATTTTTCCGCCTATGGTTGGTTCTTTTTCGACTAAATAAACAGAAATTCCTTGAGCAGCCAAATCTAATGCGGCATTCATCCCCGCAATTCCAGCACCAATTACCAAAGCTGCTTTAGTTACTGGTATTTCTTTTCGTGGAACGACTTCTAATTCACGAGCCCTATTTATTCCTCCTAATATTAACCTTATTGCTTTTTCTGTCGCTTTTTCTTTATCGTCTTGGTGAACAAAGGAGCAATGTTCTCTAATATTTACCATTTCAAAATAGTAGGGACTTAATCCCGCTTCTTGTAATACGGCTCGGTATGTGGGTTCGTGAATCTTAGGAGTGCAAGCTGCGACCACTATTCTATTTAAATCTAATTCTAATATATCGTTTTTGATAATTTGTTGCCCAGGATCGCTACAAGTGAAATTATTAACTCTTGCTATGACTACATTAGGCAAAGGCTCAACAAAATCTCTTACAGCATCGCAATCAATGTGAGCTCCAATATTAACGCCTCATCTACAAACGTAAACTCCTATTCTTAATTTATCGATGGTCTGTTTATCAGACATTTAATTCACCTTTAGTTAAAACATCACCGAAAATAGTTATTGTTTACAATTACTTCTTAAAATTTTTATAGAAGTCCCTTTGGTTTAGGAATTTTTGAATTAATATATTTTTAAGCATTTTTTTAAGCAACCTATAATCCCATTTAGATTACTATTGATCAAAAGAGAACATATTTTTAATCCCTTAACAATATTAAAGGAAATATTTTTACGAGATATTTTTGTTCTAGTTAAATATCTGTAAATTTGCATTCAAAATGCAAATCTCATTAACTTTTTTATGATAAATTCATTATTTTCTAATATGGTGGAGCAAGAGGAAGGGAAAAAAGAAGATTTTGCCAAGCAATTTATGGTGGAAGAAGGCTTAAAAGGAAAAGCTAAGAGAATAAAAATCATGAGCATTATAGATAAAGTTGGATACGACAAAAGAAAAATAAGAGTTGCCTTTCTACGCTCAACAATAACTGAAAGAGTTCAGCATGAATGAGATTTTGGATTATTCTTACAAATACTTATAATTTTCATAAATTAAATTAATGATTCTTTATAATAGAAATTAGAAATTTTAAATTTTAATGGGATTAAAACTTGCGAGATATTGAAGATTTTAGAAGAAATTTTAAAAAAATCGTTGAATCAGAAAAGAAGAGGTTTAATAATCCTGTTAATGCAGAAAGAGTGCTTGAATATGATCAAAAGTGGAAAAGCGTCCTACAAGAAATTCAAAACTTAAGAAAACAAAGAAACGAAATATCTAGTAGGATTAGCACTTACAAGAAATCGGGCGATAACACACAAGCCGATAAAGCGATAAAGGAATCAAAGCAAATTAAGGAAAAAATTGACGAGTTGGAAAAGAAGAGAATCGAATATATCAATAAAAGAGAAAAATACCGATATAATGTGGGAAATGATCTGCACGAATCGGTTCCTATTGGTGAAACGGAAGAGAGCAACGAAATAGTAAGAACCATTGGAGCTTTGCCAAAATTTGATTTTAAACCTTTATCACATGTAGATCTAATTGACGAAATTAATGGAGCAGATACGAAGAAGGCAGCTGAAGTGGTGGGGTCAAGGTTTTATTACTTAAAAGGGGACTTGGTGCTACTTAATTTAGCCCTCATTAGATTTGCTTTAGATAAGTTGATAAGCAAAGGTTATACTCCTTTATGGACACCCTTCTTTATAAAGCACGAGATTATGAAAGCTGCTGCAGAATTGGCCGATTTTGAGGAACAATTATATAAAATACAAGACGAAGATCTCTTTATGATTGCCACATCAGAACAGACTTTAGCTGCTTATCATTACAATGAGATCATTGATCCTAATTCGTTTCCACTAAAATATGCGGGAGTATCGACTTGTTTTAGAAGAGAAGCAGGTTCACATGGAAAAGACACTCTAGGAATATTTCGAGTACATCAATTTGAAAAGGTGGAACAATATGTTTTTTGTAAACCTGACAATTCGTGGAATATCTTTGAAGAATTAATAGTGAACGCAGAGGAGATTTATAAAGAATTAAATATCCCTTATCGAATTGTTAATATCGCCTCTGGCGAATTAAACGATAATGCCGCTAAAAAGTACGATCTCGAAGCTTGGTTTCCTGCTTCGGAAAAATATCGAGAATTAGTCTCGTGCAGTAATTGTTTAGATTACCAAGCAAGAAAATTAAAAATAAGAGTCGGAAAAGTGGGTTCTACTCAAAAGAAAGAAATCGCGCACACTCTAAATTCTACTGCGGTCGCTACTGAACGTACAATTTGTTGTATTTTAGAGAATTATCAAAACAAGGATCACTCAGTTTCGATCCCGAAAGTTCTTCAAAAATATATGAATGGTAAAAAATTATTAAACTCATAAAATAAAATTTGTCTAAAAATTAATATGATCGAAATTTCATTAGAAGAATTCGAAGTTTTTTATAAGGAAAAGCTTGATTCTCAATTTTATAAAGTTAAAAAGGCTGTTAAAAAACAGATTTCTGAAGTTCGAGATAATTTAATTGAAATAAAGGTTTGTACAGATCATTTTATTGACGCAGGAAAAGGAAATGTAGATGAGAAAGCGCTTAAATCGTTAAATTTCTTTTCTGACAGAATTAAAAAAGAAATTGATGAAGTTCAAATACCCGAAGAAGAAATAACTTACGACAACATGAATAGTTTATTAAACTCAATCAAGAAACTATTTACAAGCATCAATGACATAGCAAAAAAATCTTTACCAAAATTCCAGAAACAAGTACAACCAGAAATAAAAGAATTAAGTTATATTACCCGGAAATTAGGTATTAAACAAAAAAGTATGGATGAGTTTCTGAGGAAAAAATACACTAATCTAAAGGATGCAGAATATTTACTTAAAAAATTACCAAAATTGTTTTCTTTAAGATATAACATCGAACATGCCAAGTCTGATTTAGAAGGTTTTGAAAGGGAATTAGAAGCGAGACAGAAAGATCAAGAAGACTTAATCCAAGAGCTATCAATTGTAGAAAAAAATGAACTATTTAAAGAACAAGACAAACAAGAAGATAACTTATCCAAGTTGAGGATGAATATAAATAACAAATTTGGTTTTAAAAAAGCTTTAAAAAAATTAAAATTTGAATTAGAAAAAGAAACAATTCATATCCCTAACATTAACACTTTTTTTCTAAGAGATTTTTTAAAAAACCCAATAAATACGTTAGTTAATGAAAGCAGGGACCTACCAAAATTTTCAAGTTTGCTTGTCCAATTACGTCATATTTTAGAAGAAAATAAGTTAAATCTTAAAACTGAAGTAAAAGATAAAACTATTAACCAAATTAATGCAATCTTTGACGAAAAAACAATTCAAAGCGATATCGATAAAATCAAAGAGCTAAATAACAAAATTAACGAATTAAAGAAACAAATTGAAAAAGCAGGTTTAGCGATTAAAAGAGAAGATATCAAGAATAAAATTGCTACAAATACAATAAAAATAGAACGCTTGGAAAACGATCTCGATAGAAAAAACAAAGATTACATAAGATATTTATCTTCTTTAAAGAACGACAGAGAAGAATTTCAAAAATCAGTTAAAATGGTTTTAAACGAAGAAGTTAAGTTAAATATTACTTTCTCATTTTAATTTTTTAGATAACTAGTAATAGTTTTGTTAGTCGGTTTTAATAATTTTAAAATCTCGGTTATTTCTTTAATTGCAGAGTTAATATTTTCTTTTCTTTTTTCTTTTTTTTGTATCGTGTAAGCCTCTTTCAATTTGGTGTCCTAAAAGTGCATCTAATTCTTGACCCTCACGAATACCATCAACTTTCGCTTTATTTTTTTTAAAAATTCTTTTAAATTTAGACCTTTTTGAGTCGTCTTGTTTATAATTCATTTAGTCATCCCTATATTTATTCATTCATATTTTGCAATGTTAATATGTATATACACACTGTTTTATAGTTTTATATATCTACAGAAATCCATATTTCATTTAAATAGATGTAAGATTAATATAAATCTTGTGGAATGTTTACATCCCAACTAGCTTTTAATGAATCGTAAATAGTTTTTTTAAATAACTTACAACAGGTTTGTTAATCTGTTTTAATAATTTTAAAATCTCGGTTATTTCTTTTATTTCTTTTTTGCAAAGTTAATTTTAGATTTTTTTTTAGAAACTTATACGTCTCCGTTTCAACTAAATTAAAGATTTTAAAGTATTCGTAGGCTAATACTAAATCTTGCTTAATATCGATATCAAAACTTGATTTGAATGAGTCGTATATCGTAATCTTCAAGTTTCTTTCTTGAGCGTCTTTTAGTAACGCGACAAAAGAAGGAATGTTCGGATCTGAAAAATGTGTAGGCAAAATATCGGGAGGTTTTCTTCCAAAAATAGAAATCCCGGCCGAATGAATAGCAGGACATACAACCAGTTGGTTTTTTTTCATTAAATTACTTACTTCAATAAAATTTCTTTCTGATATTAAAATTACATCTAAAAACGTAAAAATCGTTTCTGTAGCGTTAAATTCTTCAATGGCTATGTTATTTAAATCATTAATAACTTCGTCAAACGATTTTCTTGGTACTGTGAAGTGCTCCTTTATCCCAATTAATCCGTATTCTCCTGCTAAGTCTAATATTTCACTACTATTACAATAAACTACTTTTTGGTCAAAACAATCAACGTTAACTACTTTATTTGCTAAATCTTTAAACATAGCAATGGTCAATTCTTTGAGTAATTCTTTTGAAAAACAATCTCTAAGACGAGATTTCGTTCTTGATAAAGGGGCGATAGGGATTAAAAGAATATTATTCATTATGAAATTTAGGCATAATTAAAATATAAAATATATCAAAATTAAGATTTTTAAGTTACTATTTTAAATTATTTAATATTTGAATGGATAAACTTTCGAATGCCACATTCACATTTTCATTAAGTTTAGCGGAAGTCTCGAAATATTCTACTCCAAGCTTATTCACTTTTTCATCGATAAGGGACTGGTCAATTTTCCTTTCAAGGTCTAATTTATTTCCAACTATTATGTATGGAATAGCACCGCTTAATTCTTTCAATTTAGAGAGCCAGAAGGTTATACCCTTGAAGGATGATAAGTCATTTAAATTGAAAACAATCATAGCCCCGACCGCTTGAACGAAATAGTATTCGTTGCTAAAGAGTTTATCAGCTTGACCGCCAATATCCCAGAAATAGAGTTTAAAGCCTTTTTCTTTAATATCCTTCTTCAATTCAGAGTTTTCTAATTTCAATTTACCAATTACTTTGCTTAAATCAATCTCTTTAATTAAAAAATTTGCACCAAGAGTTGGAACTGATTCTTCGCTAAATTTACCGTCTACATATCGAGCTAGTAGGCTCGATTTTCCGACCGAAGGATCTCCACATAAAATAACTTTCCCCCTATAAGACATGTTTTTTTACCCCTATGATTTTAAATCGTATTTGATTAACATTCACGTTAAAATTTAAACTTATTTTTATTTCACTTTGTCCTTTTTATTAACTACTATTTTTATTAATAAATTTGATTAAAATTATTTACGTTTGGTATGGAGGTTTTGCGGGAGTAAGCTTAATTTCTTTCGTTTCTGAACTAATAAAGTGTTTAAATAAGTGTTCATAACCAATAATTTGGCTCAT
>JAUWNA010000525.1 GCA_030612905.1 Promethearchaeota archaeon | reverse complement strand
AATCCTTGCTTGTCTTCCGATCCGGTATAAATATTCGCAAACTTCCTTTCGAGCAGCGTAATAAGCACCCGTAATATTGCTTGCGTAATTCTTTCTCCCCTTATAAAATTCAAAATCAGTCATTATTTGAGGTTTTAAACTGCCAATATTCCCATTGAGAGATATGTTCCACAAAGTATTGGGCGCCCAGACTTCGTTCATCTCGTACGTGAATTTACCAGGAAAAAGAAGTATTTTAAAGTGATTATCTAAGTAAGTTCTTTCAAAGATACGATAGTCATTTATTTCCGGAAATCTTTTAATTTCTTTAATTAGTGCTTTAGAGATGATGTCGTCAACAGCGGTTATACTCCATCTAGTCGGGACAATTCGCCGCTTATTCTTTTCGCCTAACAAACCAGCTGAAAAAACCCTTTTAATTGTTGATTCTGGGACGCGTCCTTTAAAATAGAGGTATTTTGATACTGCTTCCGTTGCTTTTAAATCGGTATCTGCAACGCAATAATCAACTTTAGGATGGACTTTTGTATTCTCTGTGATTCTTATTTTTTCAGCCATACCAGTAGGACCCATAGGCAACGCGTGATTATCCAACAGCATTCTTAAATTCATTTTTGGTAGCTTTGTTTCTGTATCTACAGGACGAGCTGCCATCGATAATTCTTGAGATGTTTCTAGTAATTTTTGTGCCTTCATGGGGAGTGGGTTTTTACGGCTCCTTTTGCCAATATTAACGTTGATCTTAAAATTATTTCTTACCAAACTACTTCTATATCCTATAACATCAACTATGCTTTTTCCAAACCACAGTTCTGGAGCGTCTAAGATGTGATAATCCGAAATTTTTTGATCTATTTCAAATTTTTGGAAAGGAACCAATGGTCCTAAATATACATTAGGGTAATTGAAATGACCGACGAAAAATCCTGGAGGGCTAGGTCCAGAAAGCTCTACATTTCGTAATGTTTTATCAAATTCAAAAGGGACAAGAGATTTCAAGACAGATTTTTTCAATAAGATTGGGCACGTTTTCTTACCACATAATAATCTCGCTCCTTTACATCGCAAGCAGATGTTTTTTTCAGTTGGGGGTCGAACCAATCTTAAGTCTCTTTAAAAATTATTATCTATATTAGAAAAGATTCTATTTATTATTAAAAAGGTAGACGAGTATAAATTTTTAATATCTATAAAAGAATTAATGGGTAATTTTATAAATGAATGAAGAATTATAAAGTCTTTCAACGCCATTCGCTTGTAAAATCTTTCTACCCGCTTTTTTTTATCTTTCACCTCATTAACGCAAAGAATTAATTTGAATACTTAAGAATTTTATCGGTCTTGAATTAATCACAATTAACTGCTATGATTTGAGTTAGATCGTTCCATTCTTCATCCAAAAGATATTTAAACCAAGTCACATTAATATTCCACATGGTTGGAAGAGAAAATAAGGTTTATCAACCCTATTGGCATCTCATCGAAGCTCAGAGCGAGAGTGGAGCGTGCTTTTCGTTAGGTAAGATCCAACTTTTATGTCCCGCGTGCAGGAGTTCAAAGGTTGGTCCATATGGAACACACGGCAGAAAAAACACCCGTGTTGAGACTTTTCAGTGTAAAGATCGTAAATGTCCGCATTTAAAGAATCACAAAACGAGGAAACAGTTTGTTTTAACCACTTCATATCAATTCAGAGAGTTAATATTCGGTAAGCTCAAGACTCTTTACGAAGATCTGCTGAAAGACGGTGCTAAAAACAAGACTATCGCGAAAAAGTATGGCATATCCGAGTCGCAAGTATCGGCGCTTAGAACCGAGATTGAATCTGCTATTGACAAACTAAACGGGTTGGATACGCTCGTATTGGTACCTCAACCAGATACAGCTGTTGCCATTGATGAAACATTTCTTAAAATCGAAGGGACATCCATTTATGTTATCATAGCCACGGGATACACGTCCCATAAAACTTTAGGAATAAAAGTGTCTAAAAGTCGTTCAGAAGCAGATATTCGCGAAGTTTTTGACGAGGCAGATGGGAACACCGAGCGTGATATTAACTCGATTAGTTCCGATGCCTTGAACGCTACGCAAGCAATGGCGAAAAACTTA
>JAUWNA010000140.1 GCA_030612905.1 Promethearchaeota archaeon | reverse complement strand
CCTTGATGATATACTCAAAAGACTTCTTGGAGCAATTCCAGAAGTAAAATCTGCTGCTATAGTATCAGCTGAAGGCCTTCCGATCGCTTCTGCACTTCCACAAGGCATAGACGAGACGAGAATTGCCGCAATGACAGCCGCGCTTCTATCGTTATCAGAAAGAGCGATTATAGAGATGGCTAAAGGGGATTTTGACCAATTATACATAAAAGGAAGTGCGGGTTATTTGCTCGTCATGCAGGCTGGCCCAAACGCTGTTTTGACCGTTTCTACAACTAAAGAAGTTCGGCTCGGGTTAATTTTATTAGATTGTAGAAGAACTTGCGAAAAGATAGCCCAATTAATTTAGGATATTTACTCAATTTTATAACTTTTTAAAATTATAAAATCACTTAAGCTTAATATGTTATTACGAAAAAATCACAAATTATTAATTTTATGATTAATTTTTATTATTACTAGCATCTATCTGCTTTAAGGATACTTTAATATGTTTAAATTAGTTCAATTGTCAACAAAAGTAGAGATTCCGCCATTTCTCTTTGGTCAACCTAAAGAAGACAGCGCAAGAATTATCCTTAGTGAAGACTACGAAGGTATAATCACTAGAGATTACGGGTTTATTATTGCTATCGTTGATGTACTTGATGTAGGGCTCGGTATTATTATTCCTGGAAATGCTAGCACCTTTCATAAAGTAGACTTCTCTATTTTAACTTTTAGACCTAATCTTGGAGAGGTTGTTGAGGGAGAGGTTGTTGAGTTAGTAGATTTTGGCTCATTCGTACGTTTAGGGCCGTTAGATGGCTTAGTTCACGTCTCCCAGATATGCGATGATTATATTTCATTTGAACAGGTCGGTAATCGATTTATTGGTAAAGAAACGGGAAAAATTCTTGAAGTTAACAACGATGTGAGAGCAAAAATTATAGCCGTTTCACTAGGTACTGGGCGGAGCGGCAAGCTAGGTTTGACGATGCGCCAAAAGTTTTTAGGGAGACCCGAATGGATTGAAGCGGATGTCGAGAAAGAGTACGCTGAAAAAGAAGCAAAGAATAAGAAACAAGTGGAAGAGGAAGTCAGCGAAGAATAAAGAATCGTATTATTATTAAATAAAAATAGGCGAAAACATTTTTGAAAGAAAAAGCTTGTAAAAATTGCCATTTAATTACTAAAAAAGAACACATTTGTCCAAAATGCAAAACCCATAGTCTTAGCGATGATTATACCGGGGAAGTCATAATTATTAATCCTTCGGGATCTAGATTTGCGGAATATTTAAAGATCCATTTTCCTGGGAAATACGCGTTAAGAGTACGGTAATAAAGTACTTATCCTCAATGATAAAGTCGTATCATAAATTTCTTATTAATTTTTCATTAATAAAACAAATTTCTGGACAATTTTTTTTATCCTTTTTTCAACATCTACCATAACAATACCTTCGGGAATCTGGCGCTTTGAATCAGTTATGGGTGGCTGGCCGTAAAACACTAAATTTTTAACATTTTCGTTAAGAGGGATACTCAGAACCAATGGCAAGACTAATAAATCTTCTTCCCCTTTAATAACTTTAAATAATGTTCTTTTATTAGATGCTATAATCTCATCTAAAAGAGCAAAACTTTCTTTTTTAATTCCTCCTTCAGGGTTTTCAAATTCAATGGTTTCTTCAAAAAAATCCTCAATCTCTATTTTAATTTGATTCCTTTGAGTTTTTTCGTCAATGATGCAAAGTTTTATGAAAGGTTTTAGAAAATCATTCGCGAGAAAATCCTTTGTTACGATATCTCCAACTAGATACACCTTTACTTCAAAATTGGCGTTTTCATAATTTCTAATATGTTCTTCTACTTCAGAGATAGTTTCTTTCCGCGTTCCTGCAATTAATTTACCTAAAGGCTGAGAAAACTTATGCCTTTCGGTTGTAGGGATTTTTAAATTTTTATCCATCTTAAATCATTCCATTTTTAAATTTTTTACTTTATTATAGAGATTAAAAGTTAAAATAAACAATAAAACCCACAAAAGTAGGCAACCAACAAAGATGCTTACGAATATTCCTGCGACTACATTTTTTAGAAGTAAAAACAATATTATCGTAATAATAATTAATGCCACTTCAACGATTATCATAATTCTTGTTTTCAACAAAAATCTAGATTTTGACATATTTTTCTTACAAAAAACCAAAATTTTATTTTTTACTATTTCTTTTATTTTTTATAACTCAGAATTATCTTTAAATTAACTGATTATCTGAGAAAAAGAGTATTTAAAAGGTTCGAAATGTCGTTTAATATTGAAATTTTGGAAGAAAAAATAAACCCATTAATCGATCGGACGGAATTAAAATTCAGAATCGATCATTTTAGTGCCGGGACGCCTAATAAGTTAGATGTGAAGAAGAAGATTGCAGCGTTGAAAAACGCAAACGAAAAATATACAATAATTCGTAAAATTAAAACTCATTTCGGTAGCTCATACGATGTAGGAGTGGCAAATATTTACAAGGACGCTAAAGAACTTCAATTTTATGAGCCTTTCCATATTCAAGTGCGAAATTTACCCAAAGACACGCGAGAAGAAATTTATAAGCTAAAGAAAAGAAAAGAACCTTACAATCACTTATTTGAATACGAATAAAATTAATAGATTAATAAAAAAATAAATTGAAGAATTTATGTCAAATAAATCAAACGCGGCCAAATTTTATAAAATTGAAGATGGTAAAATAGTTAGGACACATAGAGTCTGTCCTAAGTGTGCCCCCTCGGTCTTTCTCGCGGATCACTACGATAGATGGTCGTGCGGAAAGTGTGGATACACTGTATTTAAAAGAAAAGGTAAGAAGGGTGCTACTACCGTTGCAAGACATACTAGGACTAGGACCCCTCGAAAACGCACTAAGTCAACTTAAACTCTAATAACAAACTCCAAACTATCTTTTTCAGTACCTCCTTTTAATACACCATTTTAACATTGCTATATTTATATTAGGTGATCCTGATGAAAATAAAAAAAGTCTTGGGTATTGAATCTACGGCTCACACTTGGAGTGTGGGTATTATAGGCTTTGATGGAACGGTATTTAGTCTTGTTAATGATATGTATATTCCAGAAAAGGGTGGTCTTCATCCAGCTTTAGTAAAAGAGCAACATCTTAATAATTTTATGAATATTATAAATCAGGCGTTATTAGAGGCAAGTATTTCAATACATGATATTGATTTAATCGCGTTTAGTAAGAGCCCTGGTTTAGGACCTATATTAAAAATTGGTGCCCAAGCTGCTAGAATGTTGACTCAACTGTTAGATATTCCAATAGTAGCGGTTAATCACTGCATTGCTCACATAGAGATTGGACGGCTAATGTGTAAAATTGAGGACCCTCTCACTTTATATGTGTCAGGCGGGAATACGATTGTTAGTGCGTATGAGTCTGGAAGATATCAAATTTTTGGAGAGACACTCGATATCCCTATTGGTAATTTAATAGATTCATTTGCCCGGGATGTTGGATTACCCCATCCAGGAGGTCCAAAAATCGAAAAATTAGCGTTTAAATCAAATAAATATTTGTCTTTGCCTTATGTTGTGAAAGGTATGGATTTATCTTTTTCAGGACTCTATACGGCCGCTAAGAGGTTATTAGAGTCCAAAGATTATAATAAGAAATATAATTTAAACGATGTTGCTTATTCATTGCAAGAAACTGCTTTTGCTATGCTAACTGAAGTTACAGAAAGGGCTTTAGCTCACACGGAAAAAAAAGAAGTTTTGTTAACTGGTGGTGTTGCTGCTAATAAAAGGTTGCAAGAAATGATTAAATATATAAGTGCAGAACATGGTACGAGGTTTGAAGTTGTTCCTTTAAAATATTCGGGAGATAATGGCGCAATGATTGGATGGACTGGCCTTCTAAGGTATGAAGCTGAAGGGGGTCATACAGTTTTGGAAACACAAATAAACCCTAAAGAGCGCATGGATCAAATCACAATTCCTTGGAGAGATTAGGTGGTTTAAGAGCTTGATTGATGAGATTGTTATAGAAAAACTTTTTTACAAGGGTGCTGAAGCAAGTCTTTTCTACGGTCATTGGTTTGGTAAAGAAGTTATATTTAAACTCCGTAGCCCTAAAAACTATCGTATAGAACAGCTCGATAAAAAAATACGCGTTCTTCGAACCCTTAACGAGGCTAGAGCTCTGATAAAAGTTAAAAACTATGGCGTAAATGTTCCTCAAGTTTACGAAATTGACACTGAGAGCTCTACAATCGTAATGAAGTATATTAAAGGAGAAAAATTAAAAGATTTTATGAATTCAATAGAAGACGATAAAAAACAGCAAATCTTTAATGAGATCGGTAAATATGTCGCTATTTTACACAAAAATGGCCATATTCATGGTGATCTTACCACAAGTAACATCCTTATTACTCCAATTCAAGAAATCTTCATTATTGATTTTGGACTCCACAATTACTCCGATTCTATTGAAGATAAAAGTGTTGATCTCCATCTTTTTAAAAGGGTTTTACTCTCTTCTCATGGTACTGATTATAAAATTTGTTTTGATGCCTTTTTAGAGGGTTATCGCACAGAATATGCAAAAGCAAAAGTAAATGAAAGCAAAGAAATCATAAGAAACATGACTACAATAGAAACAAGAGGTCGCTACATCAAAAAGGAAGATAGAAAATAATATAAAAATTTTTCACACTACCTTAAATTGTTAACATTAATTGTTCAGTATAAAGATAAACACATCAAAATTATTTACATCTGATATAGAGCCCTTTAAATACCTTCATATTCGGAGAGATAATTTTATATACAAGTTTAACTTATAAATTATTATCAAAAAGTTGGAATTTATTAAGGGTTAATAGTACTTTAGCATTTGTTATTCTATATAATACCTCCTTTTGAATTAAAATTAAAAGATTAATAAGATTAGGGTCATTTAAATTGCCAAACAATAAAAAAGAGAAGAAACCAAAAATGCGAAACATAACTATCAACATACCTGAGATATACGATGAAAACATCCAAAAACTAATCAAGATGAAAATAACAGCAAGTCGCTCAGAAGCTATAAGAATTGCAATACGAGAATTTTTACAAACAGAATGCGAGAACCTGAAATTACTAGGATACTTCGACCAAGTAGAATTAAAATAAAAATTAGTTTTATTTTCTTCGCTTACGAATTTTACGCGCTTCTCTTTCAACTTCCCTTAAAACAACAATATCGGCAACTTGTACAGGTCCCTTAACATTTCTCGTAAGAATACGATTTTTGTCAGGCCCTTCAAGAATTCTAACCTTAATCTGATTGATCTCGCCGGTTAAACCAGTTCTACCAACAATTTGAAGAACCTCGGCAGGAATAGAGGCATCATACGTAGTTTTTCCTTTTTTTTTCTCAATCTTTACCAAGGACTTTCACCGTATTATTTCTTTAATGCTTCTAACTTTTTTATTATATCTTCTAAAGCTTTATCGTTTCCAGTTCCAATAGATTCAATTGCTACAGCAGATGATGCAATGTTAATTCGAGCGGCGTTTCCCAATTCTTTTTTTGTTGTAACATAACAATAAGGAATAGATTTTTCTTCGCAGAGCAATGGTACATGAAACAATATTTCAGGTGGACTTACATCTTCCGCCATAATAACAAGCTTCGCGAGGCTCCTCTCTATTGATTTGGTTACCTCATTCATCCCTTTTCTTATTTTCGAATCCCTAGTCCCTGCGATAACATTTAATGTCTCTTTAATGTCGCTTTTTAAAGCGTCAGGAACTTTATATTTTATATAACTCATTTTTTCTCTTTCCAATATATA
>JAUWNA010000570.1 GCA_030612905.1 Promethearchaeota archaeon | reverse complement strand
AAAAGAAAAGTTAATTTAAACCCCTATACCTATGGTATTTCCTATACCAGCAACAATAATTTTTTCTCCCTTCTCAGTTCGCTTCCGGATTCCCATTTTAATTTTTTCAACAATAGGATGGACGCTTTGGGTAATCGACCGCGACATCGTAGTTATCGCATTCTCTAAAGATTGTCTACAGATGAGAGCGTCAATTGGAATTGCTTTCTTAGTTGACGATTGTTCAATATAAAACTTTTCGACTCCAATTCCTCCGATAGCAGCACCAACTCCAATCGCTATAGAACCTGTTTTATCACCAGAAAGTTTTAATCCCGCATCGATCATAATTATCCGGGAAATAGATTCTCCATGTTCTTCTACTAATTTCTTTATTGCTGTACCCGGTTTTCCAACTGTTCCTCCAGGTCCTTTTGCGCGAACGACATAAACGGTTCTACCTTCGAAATTTACTACTTGAACAATTGTTTCATTCGCGATTTCGATAGCTTCCGTATCGTCTCTTCCTGAAACATCTCTTACAAAACTGCCTACAACCATGGGACCAAGAGCATCTCCAATTGGGCTCCCTTCCGCAAAAGCTTTAGTTGCGTTGTAATAAGTCTTGGCCAAAGCAAGTATGATCGCCATCTGCATGGAAATTTGCATCAAGATTATGTAGGATTTGGATTTCTTGCCTATTATTAAGAAGTGCTTTACAAGTCTATAAACAAAGTCTACAGCCATTACGGCTTCAAGGGTATTCTCTAAATTCTGCGCATCAGGGTTTCCTATCTCCACATTTGGAGCTAATCTTTTAACTTCTTCTTTAAATCGACTATCTCTTACGTTAATGATGTGATCGATTTTTGGGATTATTTCATATGGATCGAGGGATACGGGTGATATGGTAACGAATGTTAAGAAATTTTCAAGTTTTAGCATTAAGTCCTTATCATTTTCTTTTTTATCAGCGTATTTTTTAAAGTTTATGAGTAATATCTGTTTTGCTTCGTCGTCCCATTTTTTAAGTTTAGCTAATCCGGATTCTATCTCTTTTCGTGAGCGATATGCCTGCAATTTAGTTCCATAAAACATAGACATAAAGATTAAGAGAAACCACAGCAATTGAAAAATTAAACCGAGAGGGTCGGTCTGCGTTTGACCTAATTGCATTAATTGTACGAGCATTTATATCCTTTTTTGATTAGTTAATATAAATAATAATTGAAAAATTAAACCTACTAAGTTTTCATAATAACAAAATTTATTTAATCTTATATTCTTTTCTATTATAGAGAATAGATTATTAGATATCACTAATAACTCATAAGGATACAGACATTCATGATTGATGACGAAAATGATGAGGACATCTTAAATAAGAGCGTTTCTCTCAAGAAAGTACTGAAGAATATTTTATTAATTTTATTAATAGGTGTAGGGGCTTTATTTATTTACCTTGGTGGAGAAAATCAAATGACTAATTTTATGATTGGTTTTTCGTTAATCTGTTTAGGTACTTCATTAATTCAACTTCAAAGAAGGACAACAGAGCCAATTAGACAAACATTAACGATAATTGCTTGTAATTTGTGTAATATAACTAGCGTAAGACATT
>JAUWNA010000060.1 GCA_030612905.1 Promethearchaeota archaeon | reverse complement strand
TTTAGATGTAAGTCTCTCAATTTCTTGATTCAAATTTAATTTAGCCATGTATTTCGGAATTAACGCGCTTGGCTCTATATTTGGCGCCTTTAAATTTAATTCCCTGATTAAGACTCGATAACATCTTCTAATATCCTTCGCGTTTTCTGACGATTCATCTAAGATCTCTTGGAATGTTCGTGGTATTCTTTTTAACCTAATCGCAAAATAAATGCTTGCAGCTACCATTGAATTAATTGATCTTCCCCGAAGTAACTTCCTTTTAAACGCTTCTTTATACAAACGGATCGCTTCAACCTTCACGTGATTAGGAAGGTTTAAATTACTACAAATTCTTTTTAATTCCGTTGTTGCGATAAGAATATTTCTTTTTTCCCATGTCATTCGCGTATTCCATTTTACAGCTCTTTTTAAGTCTGGATCTTTAATGTTCTTTTTGTTAATTACAGTCGTCAAGCCGATATCTGGAAGTAAATTAGATATAGGGGCACCTGTATGCTCCCTTAATTGCTTTTCTTGGGAGGTATAAGCTCTTTTGTCGCTATGGGATAAATCAACGCTTCTTTCGGTTACTACTAGTCCACACTGAGAACAAACAGTTTCTCCTATCTGACTAATTGAAACTATACTACCTCCACATTCAGGGCATAAATCCGATATAATATTTAAGTCTGATACAACATTCATTTAATCACCTTTTTATAATCCTGTTGCTTTTAATTGTTCTAGTAATTCCTTTTGCTTTTTATTGGTTCTCTTAGGAATTTTAATTTTTACTCTTACTAATTGATTCCCTCTCTCTTCAGAGGTCATTTTATAAAACCCTTTATTTTTTAATCGTAAAATCGTCGAATCCTTTGTTCCCGCAGGAATAGTAACATTCAGAGATTTTTCCAAACCTGGAACTTGAACTTTACCACCAAGCGTGGCCGTGGTAAATGGGATTTCCTGATCTACGTAAATATCATCATCCTCTCTTTCAAATATTTTATGATCCTTAACATGGATCGCTATATACAAATCACCTGGAGAACCTCCATTTTCACCGGGCATCCCTTTTCCTTTAAGACGCAATTTTTGTTCGTCCCTAACTCCTCGAGGAATTGTAACTGTTAGCGTTTTATTTGCTCCCGTAATAGGGTCTTTGTATTGGACCTTTCTCTTTCCTCCAAGAAATGCGTCCATAAATTTAATTTCCATGTCATATCTTAAGTCATCGCCTTCTCTAGGGATATTTCTTGAACCAGTAGACCTTGCCCTCGTGCTCCCTCCCATATTAGAGAAAACATCAAAAATATCTCCTAAATCGTTAAAAAAATCATAACCACCCGATGTTTGTCTTCTTCGAGAACTTCCAGCATTACCGAAAATCTCGCTAAAATCAAAACTTCCTGGTGAACCAGAGGTTGAATAATATGTAGTTCCATCTGGGCTTCTATGCACCCTTCTACCTCCAGGTGAGCCCCCTCGTTGTTGATAAGTAGATGGATCTCCTTCTACAATTCCAAACTTATCGTACATTTCTCGTTTTTTATCGTCACTTAATAAACCATAAGCTTCATTAATCTCTTTGAATTTTTCTCCCGATTTAGCCTCATCGGAATTCACATCTGGATGATATTTTCGAGCTAATTTTCGAAACGCTCTTTTAATTTCTTCTTTTGAAGCGTTTTTCTGTAATCCTAATATTTTATAATAATCTTTTACCAAATTTTTCAACCCCTTCTTAATTTAAAAATAATAAAAAATATATAAAAAAATAAATAAAAAAAACTTTATTTAAACTTACTCGTATTCAGCGTCAACTACGCCTTCGTCTTGCCCAGAAGCTTTACGGAATTGTTCTTGTTCTATCTCGTCTTGGGTTTTACCTTCATATTGGGTGCCTCCCATACCTCCAGGTGGAGCTCCTTGATGAGCGCCTTGAGATGAATCTTGCTGTTGTCCATACATTCGAGACGAAACTTCGTGTAAAGAATTTTGTAAGACTTCCGTTGAGTTTTTTATGTTAGCAACGTCTTCAGATTCCATCGCACTCTTCAGATCAGATATTTTTTCAAGAATATTCGATTTCAAATCTCCTATTATCGCTTCGTTTTCTTTTAACAATTTCTCAGTTTGATAGATTAACGCCTCAGCGTGATTCTTTGCTTCGATTAATTCTTTGAATTTTTTATCCTCTTCAGCATTTCTTTCAGCTTCTCTTACTTTTTGTGCGATTTCGTCTTCACTCATCTTATTTGATGCGGTGATCGTTATTGATTGACTCTTACCAGTTCCTTTGTCTTCTGCAGAAACACTTATAATGCCGTTTTGGTCGATATCAAAAGTTACTTCAATTTGAGGTAATCCTCTAGGAGCTGGTGGAATTCCTGTTAAATGAAACTTTCCTAAAGTTATGTTATCACCAGCTTTTGATCGTTCTCCTTGTAATACATGAATCTCCACCGCCGGTTGATTATCGGCAGCAGTGCTAAATATTTGTTTCTTTTCTGTTGGAATAGTTGAATTTCGTTCTATTAACTTTGTAAACACGCCACCCAAGGTCTCAATTCCTAATGATAATGGAGTGACATCTAATAACAACAGATCTTTTACTTCTCCCGTTAAAACTCCACCTTGAACCGCAGCACCCATCGCAACGCATTCCATAGGATCTATACTCCTTTCGGGGGTTTTCCCTAAAAAGCTTTTGAATATCTTCTGAACGCTCGGCATTCTTGTTGGTCCACCAACTAATATGACTTTGTCAACTTCCCCTTTGTTTAACCCCGCGTCTTTTAAGGCTTTAATTATTGGAGCTTCTAATCTCTTTAATATTGGGTCTATCAACTGCTCTAATTTAGCTCTTGTAATACTCATAGTAAGGTGTTTTGGACCGGAATCAGTTGATGTGATGTATGGTAAATTAATATCTGTCGAAATTGAAGTTGATAATTCAATTTTAGCTTTTTCAACAGCTTCTTTTACTCTCTGCATTGCCATGGAATCATTCTTTAAATCGATTCCCTCATTCTTCCTAAATTCTTCGACAAAGTAATTCACTAGAATTCTATCCATATCCGTACCGCCTAATTGAGTATCTCCCGCTGTTGAGATTACCTCAAAGACTTGATTATCCATTTCCATTACCGTAACATCAAATGTACCACCACCAAGATCTAATACCGCGATCTTTAAACTGGCATCCTTCTTGTCTAGTCCATATGCTATGGCTGCAGCTGTAGGTTCGTTAATTAAACGTTTTACATTCAACCCCGCGATCTTTCCCGCGTCTTTCGTAGCTTGTCTTTGATTATCGTTAAAATAGGCAGGAACAGTAATGATTACATCTGTTACCTCCTCTCCTAAGTAAGCGCTCGCGTCTTCCTTGATTTTTCTCAAGATCATTGCAGAAATTTCCTGTGGCTTATATTCTTTATTGTCGATGTTTACCTTGAAAGAAGTTCCCATTTTTCGCTTTATCGCAGTAATCGTATGATCTGGATTTGAAATCGCCTGTCTTCTCGCTGGTTCTCCTACTAGTCTTTGTCCGTCCTTTGTAAACGCAACCACCGAAGGAAAAGCTTTTCCCCCTAATGTATTGCCTTCTGCACTAGGAATAATTGTGGGTTTACCACCAACTAATACGGCAGCAGCTGAATTGGAAGTTCCTAAATCTATACCAATTATTTTTGTCATTTTTTTTCACATCTTTTAATTTTAATTTTCATTTTAATTTATAATTTTGATTTTGATATTTTAACCCCAGCGGGTTTCAATACCTTGTTATTTAAATAATAACCTTGATCTATCTCTTCTAAAATAGTATTTTCAGGGAGAAATTCGTTCTCTTCCACTAATAAACATTCGTGTTTGTAAGGGTCAAATTTCTCGCCCTCTGAATGCATAGGCTTAACACCCTCATCTTCTAAAAATTTTTCAAAATTATCAACAATCATTTTAAAACCTTTTTTTACCGATTCTCCCTTTTTTAACGAATCCAATACTTTCAACGCCCTATGTAAATCTTCGTAGTGCTTAATTAACTTTTTCAACATTTCCTCTTTTACTCGAAGCCTGTACCGTTCGTTCTCTCGATAATTTGCCTTCTTATAGTTCTCAAAGTCTGCTTGAACTCGTACCAACGAATTTAAGTATTTCTCAGTTTTTTCTTCTAAATCCTTTAATTGCCTTCCATCTTCTTTTAAGGTTTCAAGCTGTTTATGTAACTCCGTTTTTTTCGCATCAACCTGATCAAATTTTCTTAGTAACATCTCGTATTTTTCTGCGATCTCCATAAGATTTTTATACTTCTCTTTTGGAATCGAAACTTTGCTATAAGGGTCCTCTAACGACCTTCGAGCGTTAAAATAATCATCGTAAAAATCTTCAAATACCATTTTTTTTCATCTAAAATTTGTCATCAATTCTTTTTTGTCAATCGATTATTGACAAGCATTAATATACTAATATTAATTTACATATTTAAAGGTATCGATTTTAAAAAATAAACAGTAGAGGCTTTCTAATAGTTAAATCTTAAGAGCTCTTCAATTTGTTGCATAGTTGAAAATTCAAAAAAAAGGTAATTTAAAAAT
The DNA here is from genome assembly GCA_030612905.1 of Promethearchaeota archaeon. Lineage (GTDB taxonomy): Archaea > Asgardarchaeota > Lokiarchaeia > Sigyniarchaeales > SOKP01 > SOKP01. Next base: position 4,382 of record JAUWNA010000060.1, on the reverse strand, counting down.
AGAATTATATTCAATAGAAATAATTTAATCTTATGATTACTTGGATTTTAGGCATAATCTTAATTATTTGGGTGATTATAAAACGATGTGGCAAAGAGGGTAAGATTAAAGGAGAGCCTCTTGGCATGCCACGTGGAACAATCAGAGCTCTAAATACCTTACTAATTGTCACAATTCCTTTCAATTATTTGTTTTTAGGTGAAGAAATTCCCGGTATGATAACAAACGCGATTTTTATTTTAATGGCTTTTTATTTTCAGACAAGAAAAAGTGGAAAAGAAAAACTAAAGCGCGTTGTTAAATACGTAAAAAACCCGGAATTACTTGATAAAGAAGAGGAGCCCCCCAAACACCCCCTATATTTACCGAAATTTACGGTTAGGATCTCATTAGTAGTTATTTTATCAGCAATTATCGTAATTAATTATTTAGGTCCTAATGTTAGCTTTGAAACAACCAATACATTGTTTGACATTTTAATAATAATTAGTTCGTATATAGTAGGTGCATTTTTTAGAAATATTAGCGTATCCAGAGAGAAGAAGCGACTTAAAAACCAAATAGAAGAAATAGAGAATTATAAAAATCTTTCAAAATACGAAATAATTGAAAATCTCATTGACCAAGAGCCAACCTGGTTGAAACAAAAGAGTAAGAATTTTCTTTCATTAATAACCTTAACGACTGTTATAACTTCCTTATTGCTTTTTACATTCAAAATGGACTATACTTTCCAAATTTTGACGTTGTTTACTGTTTCACTAAGGGAAGCTTTATTACTTGTTATCAACGTTTATTACGGTTTTAGAGACTAAATTTATTGCAAATCAAATAATTATATTTTTTTACTTTTTAATTTAAAAATTTGAGTTGATTTCTTGAAAAGAATCTTGTTCAAGTTTATTATGTAATTCAAACGAAAAATTAATATTTCTTAGCCAACCTACTAATAAGAGGATTATTTGTCAAGGTTATTATGAAGTATAGAAAAATGGGTTCTCTGGATTGGGAAGTATCTGCATTAGGTTTTGGCGCGATGCGATTGCCAGTTAACCAAGTGAAGGACGGAAAAACGCAAGAATTGACGTCTAAAATTGATGAAGACGAAGCAATTAGGATGATTCGTTATGCAATTGATAACGGCGTAAATTACATCGACACTGCTTATCCCTACCACGATGGTGAAAGCGAAGTGCTTATAGGAAAAGCGTTAAAAGACGGATATCACGAAAAAGTTCACCTCGTTACGAAATTACCAATGTGGATGGTTAAAAAAACAGAGGATTTTGACATATTTCTCAAACAACAGATTGAAAGATTGCAAGTTAATCCAGATATCTACTTGTTCCACGGGCTAAACAAGCAACGGTTAGAAAAGATTAAAAGTCTTAATTTGATCGAAAAAATGGAACAAACTAAAGCTGAAGGTTTATTTAAATACATAGGTTTCTCGTTTCACGATAATATTGAAGTCTTTAAAGAGATAATTGATTTTTATCCCTGGGATTGTTGTCAGATACAGTTTAACTATCTTGATATAAATTACCAAGCTGGTACTGAAGGGTTAAAATACGCTGGTAGCAAAAATATCGCAGTAATCATTATGGAACCAATCCGAGGCGGGCAATTAGCTATTCCAGAGGAAAAATTAGATTCAAAACCAGAAATTAAGCTGGTTCTTGATAATTCAAAAATTAAGAGGAGCATGCCAGATTGGGCGCTGCAATTTGTATGGAACCATCCCGAAGTTTCAGTTGTATTAAGTGGGATGAGTACTATGCAGCATGTTAAGGAGAATCTGGAATCAGCAAAAAGTTCTGGTGTCAATATTCTCTCTGAAGACGAATTGCTGACAATATCAAAATTGCGCGAAGCGTATAGTAAATATTTAGTGGTACCCTGTACGAGCTGTGGATATTGTATGCCATGCCCCAATGGTGTTTCAATCCCATTTATCCTTAGAATTGCAAATGATCTCGCATATTGGGGGGAAAAGGGTAAACTAAGAATTGCTTTTTTCTATAATAGGATGGCAAAAACACAAGAGGATATTGAAAAAAGAAAATCTGAAGGCGAAGAATTCGATGGCGCTGCTTATTTATGCACAAAATGCGGGGAATGTGTTGACAAATGTCCGCAACAAATAGATATTCCCGATATTATGGAAAAAGTTAATGAAATTTTTGAAGAAGGAAAAAAAATATCAGAAATTTTAGAATTATAATTACTTTAAATCTATTTTAATCTCTCGTTATCAATAATTATATTTTTTTTACTTTTTAATTTAAAAATTAGTATATCACTATTTTGAACATTAACAAAAAGATATAATAGAAATAGTTAGTTTTATCTTTAATATAATGCTAGGAATTTATTTCTAAATAAAAAAAAAAAGACAAAGGAAGTGGTAGATAAAATGAACGTTAAATGGAAAGTTTTCAAACAATCTTTTCCAATTAAATGTACCAAGTGTGGTTCGGTATCTAATATGATCAGAGAATTTTGTGAAGTTTGTGGTGCTAAAGATAGCTTTGCAGAGACAACAAAAGAAGATTGGGAAGAAAGTAAAAAGCATTAGTTGAATTAATATTTATTTGAATCTAAATTTAAAAAAAAGCTTAATAATAGAAGTTATAAAATTTCTATTAATATATTTCAACACAATACCTTAATATTTACAGAATGAGTAGTAAATTAAAAGTTTAAAGCTTCAATGTAATTTATTCAAACTCCCATGTTATCTCGTTATCGATTTCAGGAACAATAATTTCAATGTTTGGATGATTTATTTCCATATATTTAAAAAATGGGCTTAAATCTTCTGTTCGGCTGATTGGAGGGAAAAAATTGTCCCAATGAACTGGGATAACTATTTTAGGTTTAAGTATGTCAACCATTTTTCCTCCTTTCTTGGCAATGTTTTTTTTGCTATTCCCTGCGAGAGGGGCGATAAATATGTCGCAATTCTCATATTTCTTTAAAATATCTTCGTATTCATGCCACAAACTTCCAAATGCAACTATACTTCTTTCGTTATAACGAGTACAAAATCCAAATACATCTCCCATGGGGAATCCCTTTCCATATTTAGATATTCTCCCAATTTGTTTCCAGACTTTCCACGAAAATAACCTACTAGCGATGGTATTAACATCGAATTTAATGTGTTCTGATTTTATCAACTCGACCTCAATATTTTCTGAAACTTGGATTTTATCAAAATATTCGCAAGGTTTTATGTTATCCTTAGCATTATTTGAAATTGGATAAGATTCGTCTTCAAGTATTTTACCTTCAGCCCAATTAATCATGTTATCTTTAGCAACTTCAGAACAATAAACAGGAACATTTATATTTTCTGCAAACCATCCTGCGTCAGTTACATGATCAAAATGCCCATGTGAGATAAATATAGCTTCTATATTTGTTATCTGTTCTTTTTTAGTCTTTAACTTTGGTGTTGCTTGGGAGTTACGATAAAAAAAAGGATCAAATAATAATTTTGTTCCATCCAAATCTAAAATATAGCTTGCAGTTCCAAACCAAGTAAATTTTATTGTCATTTTTTAAAACTTTTATTTTGAATTTTGTTAATTCTAAACAAGATTAAATTTATACATTCTTTAAATTATCCTTTATCTTTTTATAAAGCTCTTTAAGCCCTGAATCATCTATAAATTGCTCCAACTTAGTTTTTGTTGGTGATACTTTTGGTGATACTGGTTCAGTTTTACTTAATTCCGTTCCACAATATTCACAGATCCGCTGATTAGGGTCAGAATATTCTGTATTACAATCTGGACATTTCATTATAAAGCTACCTCGAAATACAGTATGTGTATAGTTCTTATTATAGAAAGATATTAATAAAATAAAAATAATATTGTTTAAAAAAACTACAATTTATTCTATTGTACCTTTAAATTAGCAATCTTATTTTTATTTTTAAAGGTATTCTCATTGTTGAATTAAGATAATTAATAAAAATATTCAAATTATCCACTAAAATAGAGATAAATTGAATTTTTAATTGAAAAATGAGCAAATAATAAGGTTTTAAATATGGGAAAAAAATCAAATCCAACAACCTTTCTATGTCCACTGGAAAAAAATTATATTTTGAAGGGTGGTACTGCGGGGTTAGAAATAAAGGATCCAGAAAAATTAGTTCCAAAATAGAGTTAATTTTTTGGTATTTTCTCTTCTAAAGATTTTTTAGAGAATAATCTCTTCTTTAGCGTTACCATCGCTGTATCTTCGTCATATTCTAGAACACCAATCTTAGCTAATTCATGAACTGCTCTTAAAACCATAGCACCGGCAATCCCAGTGGTATTTTTGATTTGTTCACGCGACATTTTCTCTTTGTCACCGTGGAGCGT
>JAUWNA010000254.1 GCA_030612905.1 Promethearchaeota archaeon | reverse complement strand
GTAATTCGTGAGTATGTTAACAAATCTTTTATAAGTGTATTCATTCTTATTGCGCCATCTGCAATAAAGGAAAGAAAATCTTTACCATCTTTATCTAGCTTATCACGATAATCATCTTCAAGAAGTTGAGAAAAACTTAGTATTGCCCGTAAAGGTTCTTGCAAATCATGAGATGAAACATAAGCAAATTGCTGCAGATCTTCGTTAGAACGTTCTAAATCCTCAATAATATTTTTTAATTCTAATTCTCTCATTGATAGTTGATCAGATAGGTAAAATACAACAAATCCAATAAAAATTAACGATATGGAACCAATAATATCATTAAAAGTCTCTGGAATATAATAACCTTGCCTTACAATCAAATGAATGACTATTAAAACCGTAGATAAAAATACAGGTACAACCAAACCCTTTTTCCTCCACCATAAAATCGCCAAAATTGAAGGAATATAGAAAAAATATGAAATAAGGATGGTTGTTTTTAGTACTAGTTCAAAATAAAAAATTATTAAAAATGAAATTATAACTAAAACCAAAACAATAAAGATCTTAGTTATGTCCTCTCTTAATTTGAATCTCATTTTATTTGGAAATTTATTATTTAATGTGTAAAAATTTCGATAAATAATAATTTGTAAGAATTATTAAACTATAAATATACATTTAAAATGAATATTATTCAATTAAAAGATTTATTTATTTTTAGTGTTTATTATTTCAAAATTTTTTAATCTAAAATGTTAAGGTGAATTTAAATGGAAAATGGTAAAATAAACATTTTATTAATTGAAGATAATACCGTAGATGTACGTCTTATTCAAGAATTATTAAAAAAATCTTCAGATTTATCTTACGATTTAGAATCGTTTTCACGCCTTTCTGACGGTATTAATCGCCTTAAAAACAAAGATTTTGATATAATTTTATTAGATTTAACACTTCCAGATAGTGATATTGAATCTACTATTGAAATTATGATAGAATTCACTTTAAAAATTCCAATTATTGTTTTAACAGGCTTAGATGATAGAGAAATTGCTTTAAACTCTCTCAAAAAAGGATTTCAAGATCATTTATTCAAAGGAGAACTTAACGCAAATGTTCTAAAAAGAGCTATATTGTATGGGATTGAACGGCATAAAATTGAGTCTAATAAAGTAAAAAAGAAGGATTTAAAGATAGAGTTAGATGATAAGGACAAAATGATTCTTAATATTTTACAAGATAACTATAAAATTTCGTATAAAGAGATAAGTGAGAGAGTGAGTTTAGCGGCAAGTACAATACATAATCGCGTACAGAATATGTTGAACGAAGGAATTATAGAAAAAGTGGATACAATTGTTGATCCTTTGAAAGTAGGCTATAACACCATAGCTTTTGTACATCTTTTCATTAACCCTTTGAAATTGAATGATATAGCCCAAAAATTGACACAATTTAACGAAGTTCAGCTCGTAACCACTTCAGCAGGAGAACATAATCTAATTTTGAAACTTATTGCAACTAACGAGAAAAATCTCTGGAGATTTATTAACGAAGAAATTAAAAGTATTGAGGGAATTAACCCAGATATAAAAGTATTAAGTTTTATAGATATTTTTAAAACAACTCACAATATCTGCTTTAAAATAGAAAAATAAGAAGGAATTCTATTCCTTTTATAATTTAATGATTGATTTAGGTTGTTATGGAAAAATTCCTCTTAATTCAATAGCTTTTTTTAACCTTGTTATTGCAATCATATATGCTGCTATCCTTAAAGTCACTTTTTTCTCCTTAGATACCTTATAAACTTCTTCAAATGCCTCTATCATAATATTTCTTAATTCATGGTTAATCCGATCCAATTTCCAAAAATAACTTTGAAGATCTTGAACGTATTCAAAATAAGAAACGCAAACACCACCGGCATTAGCTAGAATATCTGGTATGACGATTATTTCTCTCCTTTTCAGAATCTCATCTGCTTCAGGGGTTGTTGGACCGTTAGCACCTTCTAATATGACCTTACACTTTATATCATTCGCATTTGATTCAGTTATTTGATTTTCTATCGATGCAGGAATTAAAATATCGCATTCGATTTCTAATAGTTCTTTATTACTAACAAAAAAGTAATCTCTTTCATAGAAATCTTTTAATAAACCATATTGATCTCTCCATTCTAACAATTCTTTTATATTCAAACCTTCTTCATCAAATAAGCCACCACTAATGTCTGAAACGGCTATTACTTTGGCTCCCTCTTCATATAATATCTTAGCAATGTTTCCTCCAACATTTCCAAACCCTTGAATTACAATCTTTAAGGATTTCAAATCTAAATCTAATTTTTCGCATATCGCCTGAAGTATAAAATATAACCCTCTTCCTGTTGCTGTTTCTCTTCCAACAGAGCCCCCAATCACAATTGGCTTCCCAGTAACTACTCCTGGAACTGACTTTCCTCTTTGCATGCTGTATGTATCCATGATCCATGCCATAATTTGGGGATTTGTGTTAATATCTGGAGCAGGTATATCGATATCAGGACCTATTACATTAATAATTTCAGCGGTAAATCTCCGAGTTAGTCTTTCAAGTTCTTTTTTTGAAAGTTTACTAGGATCGACACATACACCACCTTTGGCCCCACCAAAAGGAAGATTTAGCAGACTATTTTTCCAAGTCATCCACATCGCAAGAGCTTTAACTTCATCAAGGAAAACACCTTCAGAATATCGTAAGCCACCTTTTCCAGGACCTCGAACTGTAGAGTGGTGTACTCTATATCCCTCAAAAACCTCAAGATCTCCATTATCCATAATAATTGGAATCGAAACAATTAATGAACGCTCTATCCTTTTAAGGTACTTTCTAATGTTTTCATCTAAACCCATCTTTTCAGCAACTATATCAAATTGCTTTTTTGCCATTTCAAATGGATTCTTATCTATTTTGGTACTCTCCTTAATTTCTAATTCCTCAACTTCATCGGTTAAAACTACAAGTTTTTTATAAATAATCTTCACCTTTTTTATTTATAATTTTTATTTTATCCGAATAAAATTCAATTTTCATATTTATTATTAAATTGATCTAATTAAATAGATTCAATTAACATATAAAAATCATACATAATAAATCTAACGAATCATCTTCGATCATCATAGTAAAAAAACGAAGAATCTTCGGGATCCCCAATGTCTAAGAAAATATAATTCTATTGATGATTAGATCTATAAAAATTTCAATTTAAATAATTTATACAATTTTTTGCAGAAATAATGCGAATAGAGGGCAATTATAATTTGTAAAAATAAAACTTTTGAATCTTGCTAAATTTTCTAATTTATCCGATTTATAACAAAAATCGAAATTTACACAATATTTTTTAAAGAAAACCCTAACTATATATTTAATCTTGTTTTAATATTTTAAAAGAAAAGTGAGTAGTATGAGAGAAGAAACTGATTATACTGAAGCCATCGAAACGTACAAAGACGATAGCAACATTATCATCGAACCATGGGGTCGTAGTATCGATCATCTCCGGCTTACAATCATCGGAAAAGAAGGAACGCCTTATTACAAAGGGAAGTTCCTTTTCGAAATTAAGTTCCCTGAGAATTACCCGTTTGCGCCTCCCTATGCTTACGCAGTCACATTGATGTGGCATCCAAACATAGATTCGTCCATACCTCCCGGGAAACTTAATATATGTTTAGATTTAATTAACCCCGATTTAGTAGGGAAGGTCGACGCTTCGACAGGGGCAAGTGGGTGGACCCCATCCAAGACTCTAACTAATATTATTGAAGCTTTAAAGGGTATGATGCACGTAGAGCCACCCTTCTTTAATCCTGGAGACCCACTCAACCACGAAGCGGGCGAACAATATTTCAGGGCTTTGAAAAAGTTTCAAGCTAAAGCAGCTTCTTGGACAAAAAAATACGCAATGGACTAATTCGTTTTTATTAATTTTTTTATCTCTTCTTTTGATTGAATACAGAAAAGTTCCATTAGTAGAATAAAAATATTATAAAGTTTTGTTTAATCCCTATTTAGAAGTTATTACATGTACTTCCTTTTTGTTATCTTTTCCTTATAAAAGTCGTAATTAATGCTATTTCTTAATAGAGTCTAAAACATATTTTAGAAGCAAAGGGATGTCATCGTTTGGTTCTCCACTCATCGGGCTATCTACAACTGATTGCATTCCTCGAACATGAAAATGGTGAGGAC
>JAUWNA010000061.1 GCA_030612905.1 Promethearchaeota archaeon | reverse complement strand
CATTAACAATAGCATTAACACGATGGCGTTAGACCTCACCAATCAAATCCTCTTCGTAAACGACACGATCTATTCTGCAATTCTTAACGTTGAAACAAGTTTAGAATTTAATTCCGATTGTATTTTAGGCAATATATCGCTTACATACCAGCAAAACGATTTCCTCACGGAATTATACAAGGAAACCATGTTTTCTTCGTTGTTAAATTGGAGCGATGTGGCCTTTAATTACTCTTTAATGGAAGATAGAATCGACGTTTGGGAGTTCGTCAACAATTACGAAGACGACGCTATTGTAATTCATTTAAAATATCAAGATTTAATAGACAATCTCACGGTTTCAGCTCAAAATACAATAGAACAATATTTACCTGACGAAGATGTGGAATATCGGTTGTGGAGCATCGCCAACGAGGAATATCTTGACGAATGGAAACCATTGCCAGAAAGCAGAACGGTAATTCTTGGTTTTTTCAGATTAGAATGTCGTTTAACATTATTAAATACCGAAGGAATCCATTTAGAGTTTACAGATTATCATATATGGTTAAATAGAAGTTTAAATGGCGTATATAACGATTCTTGGATTTTAGACTCAATATTTTCTGTTGATAAAGGCACTTATGTTTACATAACTGTTTATGATCTTTTTGACACTTCAATCAATACTTTTGAGATATTAATTACATCGCCTTATATAAATTTAGAATTGGAAGTCTATTCGTTGCAAATAAAAAGTTTGTTAGAAATATCGACCATATTAACCATAAATTCCACGCACATTTATCCGTTGCTTTCTGGTGATTCTAAATATTTTACGTTATTAAAAGCATATTACCAAATAGAATATTACGATGACAACAACAATTACAAACAGTTTATCATCTATTTGGACTCAAATCAAGCGTACGAACTAAATTCCACTTATTTTGACGTTTATTTTTCTATATTTAATTTTGACGGATTAGGATTAAACAGAGATTTAGTTAGGTTTTATGTCAATGGAGAGAGAAGGGATTTTGGATTTAACGTTTTAAAACAAGACGTAAACAACCTTAGGGTGTTGGATTTTTTTAACGCCACAATATTCGATCAAAACGTTAATTTAGGACAATATACAGAATACAACATTTTAGTCGAAGTATATACGCTTATAATAAACAATAATTACACTCATTCGATTAGAATAGAAATAGAAAGAGACAATTCTAACATTGTAGTAGAACAGATAATTCCTGCACAATACGGCATGTCATTCAGGTTTTTACCTGACATCGTATATACAATTACAGCTTACGATTTAAATGGGACGAAACTTGATGTTAAATACGTTGAATTGGTTTCCAACAATAAGATCGTAAGTTTTGGGTTTTATTCAACAGATGTTCCAATTGTTCCACGTCCACTTGAAGCTGATTTTTACGTTTTTATGGCATTTATAATTTGTGTAGCAGTATTAAGTGTTGTTGTTGTATTTGCATGGGCTTACATGAAAAGTAGTAGAGACGAAACACCCGAAGACACTCGATTAAGACACAAAAGAAAAAGACAAGCATCTGTAGATAGGAGGAAGGGTTTTTATGACCACACGTAAATCGTACGGAAGAGAAGGCTCCAGAACGGATAGAAGAATTGAATCAGATCAAGAATATTGGACTGAATCAACCCACACGGTGTTGTCGTATTGGTTTTGTGTGCTTGCTGTTGGATTTCAGTTCAGTATTGGAATTCTACACATAGATGAGTTTTTTGGACAAATGTGTATTGTGGAAGGGTTGATTGGATTGTCTGGACTGCTTTTATTGGATTTGTTACACACTGGAAAAATGAGAATATATCCAAAACCATTTAAAAAGGTGCATCCAAACACGTTTTTTCGTTTTGGTATAACGTTTGGAGTCATCGCTCTCATTCAATTTACGTTTCAAATAGTACCTCTAATTACGAGGGAAGAAATGGCTTTGGCAATTGTGTTTTGTTCGGTTTGTGAAGAGTATTTCTTTAGAGGAATGCTTTTAGAGATTCCTTTTAAAACAGGAGAAAAATCTAAGGACAAATTTACTGTGTGGAAATACAGTCCAAAAAAAAAGAAACCAAACAAAGAAATGTCTTACATAGAATTAGGGAGTATAATCCTATCTGCTATTATATTCGCTCTGTTTCACGTGAACTATTATTCACAACCACGCTTGCTACTAATGGTCTTCATGGGAGGCTTATGGTTAGGCACAGTATATTGGTGGAATAAAGATCTTACATCAGTCATTTTGGCTCATTTCCTCTTAAATATTCTTTTCGTGGTTCAGTTTTATCAAATTACAGGTCTTTAGGTGATTAAAAGATGAATATAAGTTTGAAACAAAAAATTAGCATTGTAGGGCTTGGTTCAGTCTCTACACTATTAATATTGCTTATGACAGAAGTAATGTTTGCTCAGTTTTTAACAAACACACTTATTGGTAATATTTCAGACAATTTAATGCTATTGATAATAATTTTGGGTTTATTTTTATTTACTGTTATTATTGCTTTCATAGTAGGATATTTCATCACAGGAGATATTAAATTAAAATCAGTTAGAAACGCATCAATCATGAGTTTAGCGTGTTTGTTATTGTTTTTATTTATAGTTTCAAATGGTTCGTTATTTATATTTTATGGGAATGTGTATCAAAATATTCATGGATTCCAGATTTTATTAGTTTTCCCGCAAGTGTTAGTGTATTTCTCGATTTATATTTTGGGAGATGTCTTTAATTTATTTTTGCTCCAAATTATAGTATATTATGTCTTTTTTGTAATATTTTTAGAGAAATTATATCAATTAAAGGTTTAAAGAGGTAAAAAATCTTGAGTAATGATAAAACAAGTAAAAAAAATATTTGGAAGAATTTTACCATTTTTGGGGTATTAATTTCGATAATTTTTTGTGTTTTTTTCTTTAAAATTAAGATTGGATTTACGGTTTTTGAAAATATTGGAGATGTGCCTTCAATTATGTTTATTAGCTTGGTTTTCGTTTTTATTTTTGTAATAATAATAATATTATTGTTAGTAATCTATAAAATAAGAAAAAATAGAATAGAGGATATTGAGTAAAAAATGAAATTGGAAGAAGAATATTATAAATGGTGTGAAAATATAGGTAAATGGGATAAATATAGTATGCCATTGTTTATTGTATTATATTCAGTAAATATATTTAGTGGAATGATATTTCCTATATATTTTGGTTGGATATTTCTTGGTTCGATTGTTATTATTCTCAGCTATATAGCATTTTTACAATATTTAACTAAACGAGAATTGGAATCAATAATTGAGAGAGTAATAGAAGAAAAAGAAAGTGAGGAATAATGTTAAAAGGAAGAATAATGCAAGAAGGGAGAAGAAGTTACGTAGAAAGTAGCGAAAGGGCAAGTGGCGATTTATTCGGGTATTTTTTGTTGCACAATCTAATTTCAGTATGGTTCTTTTTTGTTTTTACGATTGGTTTAGGAATATATACTGAGCGAGATATGACGTTTGGATATGTAATTAGCTCCGAGTTTTGGGAATTAACGATATTTCAGATCTTCCCACTTTCTGTGATTAGTAGTATTTTAGGAAGAATTACAGCGTTTTATAGCATAAAAGGATATTACAAATATAGAGATCGAAAAACAAAAGTAAAGAGAACCACTAAACGATGGAGCGAGATGAACACAAAAATTAACAGAATGGGATTAAGATTCTTAATTACTGCCTTGCTAACATCGTTTATTTATTCTATTGGGATGATTACAATGCTCTCATATGCCGTTTTTGATGAAACTACACTGCTTCCACTTATGGTAATTTATTTTGGATTGAAGGTCGGAACATATTTGTTTGTTCGGTGGTTTGTGGGATCAAAAGGTTAAATAAAAGGAGATGGATTAAAATGGAAGGTAAAATGGAAGGAAGAAACATAAAAAAAAGAGTGAAAAAATACCATTGGTTGATCGCTTTAATAACAACTGTGTTTGTTTCAATGTGGATTTATGGGACGACGAGAGTGTATTTTCCAGTTCCTTTATATATAGGATTTGGACAGTATTTAGATCTGTCAGTTGGGATAATAATCGTGACTCTGTTTTTGTCGGGGTTTATTGTTGCAGTTATTTTTAAGAAAGAGAAAAGGAGATAAAATAAAATGGGACTTAAAGAACGGTTAAAAGGTAGAGAGGGTTGGAGAAGCCTAAATAAAACGTTTATTGGGGTGATTTATACCATATTGATTGTTGGAGCATTGGCGTTCCGACAAAATATGTGGATTATGTTAACAACGTTATTAGTGTTGGCTATTGCTATTCCAATTTACGTGTCATTTTTCATAAACCATTTAAGAAATATGGAGAAAAAGGAAAAAGGAAACGAAGTCTTTGGTGGCTGGTTTGAACATCGACACGGAAAGGGCGAATTAAAATATTTTATGCCTGAAGAGATTTTACCATATACGAGATTGTCTGAGATCGATCAAGCATCCGTTGATGATTTTTTGGAGTATATTGAGAAAAAAACAAAAGAACAAATAAAAATAAGTTTAAAAGCTAAACAAACCAAAGAACCACCAAAATTGCTTACATATGAGGAAAAGGAAGAAAAAGAGCAAGAAGAATTAGACGATCTTAAAGAAGAATTTGAAGAAATCTATGAAGGAGGATACGATTTGGAAGAAACTCTAAACGAAGGGGATTTAAGGGAATTATACGAAAAAGGTACCGGAAAAAACGCTGAATGGCGAGGTAATCTCACAAAAGGATATTTAGAATGGAAAAAAGAAAAATTAGGTGAATGTGAAGATGTGTAAAGAAAGATTAAGAGCGGTGATGCGAACCGTTAAAAGATTGGTGGAAAAAATCAAGCGAAGGCGTGAAGATGTGGAAGAAATAGAGGAACCAGAATTAACTATATCTGAAAAAAAAGAGTTGGATTTTTGTGCTTTTGTGTTGTCAAAAAAATTTAAATACGACAAACTAATGCTAGCATCCCGCATTAAAACAGCTCAATTTGAAGGTCGTGAAGTTCATGGATACATGATAAGGATGTTTTCAAATTACGTTTGGCTGATTGATAACGGTGTGATGGATCGGGCGTGCTATTTTGCTTTACAAGATTACCAACCAATAATTCATAATTTTGTTGATAATTACGATTTTACGAAAATGAGTCGTAGCTTAGTTAGATTGCCTGAGAAAACGTTTTTCAGACATTTTCCTAGATTTAAATTCGACAGATTTGTCGTTGTCTCTTCCAAACCGTTTAAAACAGATGTGACTTGGTTAAACAATTACCCTTGGGAAACTGACGATGGATACGACACTATAGTGAGTTTTGCTCCTTGTAATTTTTTGAACATGGGATCTCCTTTACACGATTTGCCAGTTTTTGTGTTAAAAGACGCAATAGGTAAAAGTGATTTGTTTTTTCAAGCCAAAACTACGGCAGAGGACTTAACGAAAGAAAAAGACGAGTTAATCAGTAAAGAAGTGTTTAAACTAAGAGAAAAAGAGCAAAGCTCGGAATCGATGATTGACGAACTTGAGATCGAATCTAAGGGTGCCAGAAGAATGTATTATAGATTAAAATACAAGATGTTAAGGAGAGCACCATATGCAGACGAAGAAGAGTTTGAGGCGTTTGAAAAGAAAGAAATGAGCAAAAGACTACCGTTTGGAGGCGTAAATTACAAAAGAATATTTATGGGAATAATAATTACGATCGTAATAATTGTTCTTATAGTTGGAATAGGGCTTTTAATCGTTTCAAGGTCGGTTCAACCAGAGCTCCCAGAGCTCCCAGAAACCGCAAGATCGTTAATATCGATGTTTACAGGGAGGTGTTGATAAACGTCGTACGATCGTTCACATATAAGAGATTTAGCACTAATACGAGGGATTACTCTACTTGAAAACGTTTTTGAAAGACTCGATGCACAAGAAGAAAGATTAACAGCAATATCTGCCGAATGGATCAAAAATAACGCCCCTATAATCAGCAATCAAATTCGAATGATAAGAGACACGTCAGCGGACGATATTGCTTCTAGATATTTTGTCATGAGATTAAATAAATTGAACGACCATTTACTTTCCGAATTTCCAGACTGGGATTATGCCGTAATACTGTCGATAAAGGCATTAAAGGCGTTGCTACGTGCAAATCGATCTCATAGTCATATATGGAACCAAGTTCAAATACAATCAGTGCTTCTAGCAATGGGATCTTCTCACGTTGTAAAAACTAAAAGTCTTCCATATTTTGATTACGATGATGATGATGATAAAAAGAAAAAAAAGAAAAAGACCAAAGTGTTAGAATACAATCCAGACTGAAAATAATATGGTGAAAAAGGATTATCTCGGTTTAATAGGCGACGTAAAAGGCAATCTATACAGAAACATGAAAAATAGACAACGAGGGGGGATTAAAGATTGTTGTGAAGATTATAAATTTATTAAAAGAGCTCAAACTATTTCTTTTAACAACAAAATGAATCGATTGGGGATTACGCATTTAGTTTTAGAAGAGGAATACAATCAAATAGATCTTTTAATACATGACATTACAATACCAATTAAATATGGTGCTCCTATTATCATTGGAATAGTAGGATACCCACGTGCAGGTAAATCTGAGGGAGCACAACTCATTTATTTTGTTATCAAACAAGCTAACAAAAAATACAAGAATCGAGATGTTACGCTTTATCTTTGTTGGACACAACCTGAATTTCTATTAAAATTAAAAGCATTAAAAAAAGGAGACATAATGTGGGTTGACGAACGACCAAGAACCATGGGAAAAGGAGCAAGAAAAGAGACATGGAAAATAGACAACGTGATACACTCTATTGCAAAAAGAGAAAATGGATTTATATTTGTCACACCTAAATTAAAAAACATTAAAATCGACATTTGCGATTTGTACTTAGAAACAGCAGGTCAAAATCGCAAAACAAAGATAAATCGATTTATGATTTTAGACGACGAAAGAAGGTACTTCGGCCACGTGTATTTAAAATTACACGATGAGGAAGAATTTAGAGCGTGGTATGAAAAAGAAAAAGACAAGTTTATTGTTGACATATCAGAAAACCCGCAAATAAGTGCAATGCCTGATGATATAGAATTCGAAGAATTAGAAGACAACGAATTTTACGACTTAGAATCAATTGAATACATTAAGGCTTATTTAAAACAACACAACAACGAAATAACAATAGTAGAATATGCGTCTGTAACAAATAAAACTATAAAAGTGGCAAGAAGAGTTTTAGGTAATTTTGCTGATGATAACAAATTAAAATTTAGAAAAGAAGCAAAAGGTAAGCTCATTTTTTACGTTTAGATGGTAAAACTAAACTTCAGTTTTCCTTCAGTTTTACCGTTTATCTTTCTATGTTAATATTAAAAGAATGATATTTAGATATGTTTCTATTATCAAATTTAAAGATTAATATATCTAAGAATCTTTTAGTTTTCCCTTTTCTAAAAAACACATATATAATATAGTGGTCCTAATAGAAATTTTTATGGCCATCCTGAAATCAAAAATTTTTGAAAAAATATTCTGATCCAGGAGAGATTCTTTTCCAAATAATTTTTTTATTAATTTATTTATAACATTTATTTGTAACAATTGGTTATAATGGATTTGGACACGGGAGGAGAAATTTGAATCTTGATTTCATTTCTTTGTTTTTATGATGAAATATTATAATAAAAAGACATCTATAATGTAAGGGTTAATTTATATTGATTAGGAAAAAAAGAAATACAAAAATAATTTATAAGTATGATTTTAAGTATAGGTATAAACAAAAGTATTTATAAATACATTCATAAATTGATAAACTTAGATAAATGGATTGAATCGCTTCACTTTGTAAGGCCACCTTTTTTTAAAAATTTTATTAGTCCAAGAAGAAAAATTTTGTTCCTGGATAAAAGTGATTTTTTTTTATAATGATAATTTTTCTATGGCCATCTTGAAGATCAAAATTTTCTCCGGCAGGAGGATCAAGAAATTTTTTTTTAGGTCCAGGAGAAATTTCAAAATTATTTTTTATCTTTAAGTAGATTAAAGATAATTCTATGACAAGTCTTATTAAAATTGATGTAATTTAATAAATCTTGAATTTCCTACATTATTGATCGATATAATTTTTATAGAAATCATGATTATATGTAAATAAAATAAGATGGTTGATTTTAAGAAGATTCTCCAATGGAAATAAAGATTTGTTATTCTTTATGATTTTAAAAGATAAGGAGAGTTTTCGTAAAGGGAAATTTCTAAATATAAAATCGTGCAGTAGGGGGTTTGCGGGTTTTTCTTATTTTATATTGTCTCGTTCGCTTCTCTTAATATATTGTGAGATAGATCGAGATGGATCAAACGGTGACGAATTCCGCAATTGTCATTTCACCAACTGCGATTTTAAAACCTTTTTTTTGTCTTAGAATCTTAGATTTTCTATAATACATTTAATACTTTTCTAATCCATTCCTATTAAGACATTTTCTAAGATTAACACCTAAGAAAAACCTAAGACGGTTTTTTTTTTTCTTAGGTTTTACTTATATTTTATAAGTTTTTTTCACAATCTTAGAAACCTAAGATCGTCATCTTAGATCGGAAACCTTATTATCGAACATTTTGAGCAACCTTCTCCCAATCTAAGATTCTAAGATTCTAAGATCACTTTTTTAACAATAATTGAGAATTATGTTTTTATCACTTTTTGAAGAAATGGGGTATGATCATTCTTGATCATTTAGGTATCGAAAACGATTATATCACTTATAAAATATAAGAAAAAACACTACCAAAAAAAGGCAGAATGATGTGACCGGTCTTGAAATGTTATTCTGATCTTATTCTGGAAAAGGCCTTATAAAATATA
>JAUWNA010000027.1 GCA_030612905.1 Promethearchaeota archaeon | reverse complement strand
GGATCCGTTGAAAGGGACTGTAGCTGTAAAATTGGTCGCAATCAATCTCCCTTTAAAATCGGAGGTCTATGTTTGCATCAAATGGCAATTTATCTAATGCTAATTGGAAAGAAGATTATTTCAAGCGATGATCTTCCATTTAATGTTGATAAAGGATTTTTTGAATCTGTGATTAAACGATTGGATTTATTAGCGACACAAAACCTTTTTAGAGAAGAGCCCGCGATAATGTTAGAAGGGGATTACAAGATTTATATCCATGATGATTTGGTAACTTTGAATTGGGGTGGACAATATGCGGGGAAATCCACGAAAGATATTTCAAAAGAGAAGGAAGATGTTGAGACATGGGTAATTAAAAAAATTGTGAGCCTTATATTAAAAGACATAAAAGTTAAAGCAGGAACGGGTAAACCAACAAAAATTTTAATAGACAATTATGATATCATCTCTAATATTATGAAAAAACCTGACCAAGTGGATAAAATCTTAAAAAAGTTTTCAGTTCTTAATGATCTAGATTTGCCTAAAAGTGGTAATGAATTAGAAAAATATTTAAGAATTAATTTAATTGAAAAAACTGCAGATTTATCCATTGAACCTCCATTTTCAGCTTATATGGGAGACTCACCTTATGTTTTTGTGAGTTATACTCATAAAGATAAAGCTGAAGTATATCCTATCCTTCAGAAATTAAATACTAAGGGAATAAATATATGGTATGATGAGGGGATTCCATTAAGTCGAGACTGGTGCAATACTATAGCGGAAAAGCTCATAGAATGCCGTGTTTTTTTATCTGTTATATCCCCAAATGTACTGGAATCAGAAAATACTCAAGATGAGATCCATTTAGCCGTAAACGAGAAAAAACCATTTTTAACGATATACTTAAAAGACACAGAGCTTAATCCAGGATTGAAAATGCGAATTCGAAGAATGCAGGGGATAATGAAATATGAGATGAATGAAAATCGTTTTTTCGAAAAGTTAACACAAGATTTAAGTGATCTAATCAGTTAATTATTCTATTTTAATTTTTTTTCCTGTAAAGTCTCTTCGATATTTCCCGAAATCTCCCATTTTTTCTAATTGATCATAACTAAAAATGGGTCCATCTTTACAAACTAACAGTCCTTTTGGGTCTAGAGCGCATAAACCACATAGTCCACAGCCACATCTCATAATACGTTCGAGACTTGCATAAAATTCGGTATTATTCTTTTCACATATTTGAAATAGCTTATATAGCATTACTTCTGGGCCACAAGAATATACAATGGTATTTTTAAAATCCTTTTGTGAGAAATCTTTTATAAGGTTTTCAAAAATCTCTGTTGCAAATCCTTCTTCGCCGTAACTTCCATCATCTGTACAGACGTGAAATTTTGAATCTTCCCGGTCATACTCATAAAATTCATCCATATATAGTAAATCACTTTCAACTTTAGCTCCTTGTACCGCTTTAAAAGTATAACCAGAGGTTTTCAAGTGATTAGCAAGAAATCTAAGAGGTGCCATTCCAATTCCGCCTCCCACTAAAAATATATTATAATCTTTATGGGGGGGTATATAAAAGCAATTTCCTAAAGGTCCTCTTACACCAATATAATCATTAACCTTCAATTCATGCAAAGCTTCAGTACATTCGCCCACATTTTTCACGGTAATTGCCCAATTCCCCGCTTCATCGCAGGCTGAGATTGACATTGGTACCTCGTCGACTCCTGGGACCCAGATCATAACAAATTGTCCTGGTTTTGGTTGGGTCCCTGTCATTTTAAAAATAATTGTTTTCACGCCTTCACAATCATTAATAATACGGCTTATTTTTACTGTCTGTATAGTATTCTCAGTCAAAATCGGGCACCTCTTGAGTTTTGAACTGATGAGCTAAGCCTTTAACATCATTTATGGATTTAAATCCATTATCCTTAAGATAGCGAATTACTCCTTCATTTATTTCAGTAATTATTTCAGCTCCTTTGTATAAGGCAGTTCCAATTTGGACTGCAGATGCTCCCGCGAGAAAGAATTCGACTAGATCTTGCCATGAATCGATACCGCCGCAACCAATTATGGGTATTTTTAGTATTTTATATAAATCATATACTTTCTTTACAGCTATGGGATGGATTGCCTTCCCCGAAAGTCCCCCGCTCCCATGTGCTAGAAGAGGTCTTTTAGTATTTACATCTATTTTCAATGCTGCTAAAGTATTTATGGCAACTAATCCATCAGCACCACCTTTCTCAGCTGCCAGAGCAATTTCTACTATATTTGTTACATTTGGATTCATTTTCACAAAAAGAGGGATATTAATTTTTTCTCTTATAAATTTGACAATCTCATAAGTTAATTCTTTATCAATACCTATAGAAGATACTTCAGCGTGGGGGCAAGAAATATTAATTTCAATTGCATCTGCTCCTGCATTCTGAGCTTTTAGTGCTACATCTAGATATGTTTCTTTACTATCTCCAAAGACACTAACAATCAGAGGTATTTTATGTGATTTTATTTCTTCAATTTCAGAGATAAAGTTATCAATCCCCGGATTACCAAGCCCTACACTATTTAGAAAAGTCCCTGGATATAATTCAATAATAGAAGGATTTTTAAATCCCTTTCTAGGTCTAGGTCCAATGGATTTGGTTGTTATAGCACCTATTCCGACATTAATTAATCTTAACATCGTAGAATAAGACACTCCTAAAATGCCAGAAGCTAAAATCAAAGGAGAGTTTAACTTTAAACCAGAAATATTTACTTCAAGCATTACTATTATAATGTAAGAAATTATTATTATTATTATTTGAGAAATTTTATTTACGCGTAGATTTAGAAAAATGAAATGTTATATCATTGATACATTAATAGGTATATTTACTATTGATGATAGTGGGAATTTTCTTAATTTTATTGATTTCTTGGATGATGTCCAAAGAGTTATAAGTTTTTATGATTCATTAGATAATAAAATAATCGTTAAAGAGTATTCAGATTTTGTTAATGAGTTGAGAAATTCGGGTTTTGACGAGTTTGTATTTGATAATAAAAAGCTACAGATTTTAACATCAAAAGAATTAGGATGTAACACCTCTTTTGAAAGTCACTCTCTAGAGTTTAAAAATTTTCGCTTCAATTTAGAAGATCAACTGAATAGAGTAGGGATTCATAAAACTCGAGAAGAACTTCTCTCAATTTTTAAGAAAGTTGAAGTTCAATTAATTAAGAAGAGAATAAGTCAAGCTGGAGCGCGAGGAGATGTAGAAATCATTCAAATCATAGAAACACTTGTGATTCTTAAAAAATCAATAAGCCTATTCTCAAGCCGGCTTAGAGAATGGTATGGTTTACATTTTCCAGAACTTACTGATAAATTAATTGAGGATAATGTTATAATTGCAAAAATGGTCTCAATTTTAGGAAGTCGAGATAACTTTACTTATGATAAGATTACTCAAAATTTTAATTTCAAGGAAGGAAGAACTAAAACATTACAGAAGTTGGCTTCCCAATCAATGGGGGCAGATATTAATCTTAATATTATTAAAAACTACGCTAATCAGATTTTATCATTGGACGAGTTCAGACAAGAATTAGAAGAATATTTAGATTCATCGATGGAACAAGTTGCTCCAAATCTCAATGCTTTAGTTGGAGGTTTAGTTGGGGCGAAATTAATAGCGAAAGCAGGAAGTTTAAAAGATTTAGCTTATATGCCAGCTTCGAGGATTCAATTACTAGGTGCTGAAAAAGCTTTGTATAGATTCCTTAAAACCGGTGAAAAACGACCAAAACACGGGTTAATTTTTCAGTGGAATTTGATTAGAGGAAGTAAAGCGTATCACCGTGGAAAGATCTCTAGAGTGATTTCAGGGAAAATAGGAATTGCTACCAAAGTAGATTTTTTTAAAGGTGAGTTCATAGGAGATACTTTAGCAAGAGAAATTGAAGAAAAAATAAAAGAGATTGAAAAAAAATATCCAAAACCTCCTATAAAAAAAAGTGAGCCCAAAATAAAATCAAATAAAAAGCAAATAAGTAAGAAAAGAAGAAGGTAAAGTTAATTTGAGCAATTTTAATATCAGAACACATCCAAAATACTCTAATGTTTATATATCTGGACCTCCACATAACCTAAAACTTTATTCTAAAAACCTAGTTCCAGGTAATAAAGTGTACGGGGAGAAGTTAATTACATTTAAAGGAGAAGAATATCGTGAATGGGATCCTTATAGAAGTAAATTAGCTGCAATGATATTAGAAAAACCTTCAGTGGATTTCTTATCAAGCGAATTAAAATGTTTATATTTAGGAGCGTCGTCGGGTACTACAATATCTCATCTCTCAGACATAGTTTACGATGGAGTTATCTATGGAGTAGAATTTGCTGAACGTAGTATGCGACAATTAATTCAAAACACCAATAATAGAAAAAATATTGTTCCAATATTAGGGGACGCTAATTTTCCGGAAAAATATGCTAATTCCGTTTTTACTAATATTGATTTAGTTTATCAAGATATAGCTCAGCCAAACCAAGCACAAATTGCTATTGCAAACTGTAGTTATTATCTAAAAGATAAAGGAACTCTTATTCTGGCAATCAAATCTCAATCAATAGATAGCGTTCAAAAGCCTGAAAAAATTTACGTCCAAGAGAAAAAGATTTTAGAAAAAGCGGGCTATAAAATAAGCGAAAGCTTGAACATTCACAGATACGCAGCGAATCACATTATTTTAATTGTCCACAAATAATTTTGTTTATATTTTTATTAATAATTTATAATAGTTTTTTTTTTATCTACAAATTATATTGTAAAACAAATTAAACAATTAGAAGAAAAAGTCTAATGATTGACAATAAAACAAACGAGCAAGTTAAAAGTAATAAAACCGCAGAAAAAAATACTTGGTTTAAGAAATTTCTTGCGTTTGATTTATTAATACTGAGCATTTCAATTATAGTTCCCTATTTTTTAATTAATTTAAATCATATAATCTTTACTTGTTTCAATCATACTAACCATGAGGGGGGCATATTATGGATATGGGGGAGAACACTTGGGTTTAGCACGCTCATTTGGTTTATTTTTACGATGATCAAAGGAGCTAAAACAAAACGCATAGCAAAATTATTTCAATCATATCCTAAAGCCAAAAATTATCATAGTATAAGTGCATTAACAACTAATGTAATTTTTGGCTTACATGTTATGACATTACTCCTATCAGAGCCATGGGGAGATCTTATCTTTAAAGGTGAGAGTAATCATATTCCTTATACTCTTTTTTTAACAAAAATATGGACAGGTGTGTTTTTTGGTATTATGATGGTAAGTGTTACAATTTTGTTTTTTTATCTTAAAGATATGAACAGGTTTAAAAAGTTTGGATATAAGAGATTTATAAAAGTTCATTATATAATGCTTATATCCACCGGTCTGTTGGCAGTTCATATTTTTTTAATAAACACCGAAATACTGATTATTTTTTGGGGATAACAAGATGAAAAAAATAGGTATTTTTATAATCGTTGGGTTTGTGGCAATAGCATCGCTTTCAATTTTAACTACATTCAATATGGGAACTCAGTTTGAAGGTTTTAGAGACGACGATAATGGCGATGATGACGATGGTTTTGAATTTAATAATAACCTAAAGGTTGTAAATCAAGATATTCATTTTACAAAAAATTTATACAAAATCAGTAATTTTTTTCGTATATAATTCTTCTCTGATTATTTTTTTCGTAGTTTCCCACGATTTTCTCGCGATAGGTGGAGCTTTCTTATTCTTTTTTATCCACTCTCGAAGGAATGTAGTACTTCGTACATCTGAGGGATATCCTGAGCCAATATCACCATATTCTTTTTTTAATTCTTCAATGAGGCAATCTCTCATATCTTTAGCGATAATTGAGCTCGCTGAAACTATTGGGTAAAAATCGTCAGCCTTGTGTTTAGAAATGATTTTTTTTGGTGAATAATCTAATAATGCCTGTATAGATGTTTTAAATCTATCTTCAATAACATCTGCCGCGTCTATATATATTACATTTGGTTTCAGTTCATTAATAATTTCTGCCATTTTCAGTTCTTCAAGTCTATTTAGTGTGATTTTTTTCTTTATTCTCGCGTCTATTTCTTGAGCTCCAATAACTTTTACTTGATATGTTTTACAATTTTCTTTTATAATTTTAGCTAATTCACTTCGTCTTTTAGTAGATAATTTTTTCGAATCTTTAACCCCGATTTCTGTTAGAAGCCCCAATTTTGATTTAAGGAAACACACACCGCAAATAACCATAGGCCCCAAGACAGGTCCTCTACCCGCTTCGTCAATGCCACAAATAATTTCTTGGTTAGTTCCCTGATTCTTGGATGAGCTCAACGAATTCATCTTCATCATCTATTTTTTCCAAATTTCTAATTCTAATGATGGGAATTTTAATTTTTTTAAGAGAATCGGGTATTTTAATATCATTGTTAATAATAAAAATAGTATTTTTTTGAAACAGTTCAGTAAACATTTTCAAACATTTAAAACTGAGCTCGTTAATTTTTTTATCCGCCTCAGAAACTCCTGAAAAGAGAGGATAAACGCTACTTTCTTTATTTTCATCAACTTTTTTTGAATATAATGATAGTTTGAAAGGAATAGAACCTTTCTTGGACCAATAAGAACAAATTCCAATGTCATTCAAAACTTCTTGAAGATGAGATTCAAAAGAGCTTAGTGTGATATCTTCTTGTAGGTCTTTTCGATCTATACTAAAATTGAAATTCCAATCAAAAATATTAATTCTTCTAAAAAGATCTTTGCTTTCTAATATTAATGAGATTTTTTGAGCTATTTTTTCAGATGGTCGCATGCTTTCATTTTCATACGCACAGATTGTTCTTTTGGTAATTCCGAGTCTTCCAGATAGTTCTTTTCGTGAGATAGTTTGTTTTTCTCTCAAAGATTTCATTAAATTCCCGTTTAAAAACATAACGCCACCTCCTCTTCTCGCTAGAATGTACGGATATAACTCTTTGCTGAGAATGTTTTCTAAAGTAGTTAAAGTTATAAACGGCAACCCCTCTCTAATGTAAATAGTGTTATCTTCTAATTTATGATAACGATTTCTAATTCCTATTAACAAGGGTTTAGATTTTAACAATAAGGATAAAGATTTTATATCGTTTATTATGTCAGCGTTTAAATTATCAATATTGGAAAAAATTTTTACGCTAAAAACTAAATCATTCTTTTTTACTAGTAAGTCAAAACAAAACTTGTTTTTTTTATTAGAAAAGGAGTCTAAAATAAATGTCTCAAAATTAGCCCTTTTAAGCATATTATCTATTTTTTGAAGTACCGCTTCAATCATATATTCCCATTAATTAAAAGATAAATAGTTAAATAAATTTTTTTTATTGTGATATTATCTTCGAACTTAATTAATTTAATTGTTATTTTAATTTCTTTAAACAAAGATCAACCTTTATTTACTTGTAAGTTTAAGGAAATCAGCATCAGTTATAATTCCAATAAATATATTATTTTCTTTTACTAATACGGCGGGATATTTAATTAATAGATTTGATATATCTTTAGCGTTCCAATTTTTTTCAACTTCTGGAAAGGGCAATTCTATAATAGTTAAAATATCTGCGTTTATTAAATCTGGAGTTGTAGTTATATGTTTCTGAATTTTTTTAGCAGTTATGCTTCCGAAATTATGGTTTTTTTCTAAAATTGGTATCTGTGAAAAATTGTATTTACTCATTAGCGTTATAACTTCCTTTATGGTTGAATCTGGAGTTATAGAGATTATATTTGGAGTCATAATATCTTTCGCGTGCTTTTTTGATCTTTTTTTCTCCATTCGTTCATTTTCTAGGAATTCGATAATTTTTTTCACTTTAGAATAAGGTGGATCCATGTCTCCATTTTCTATTCTTGAGATTGTAGATTGCGAAATATCTAATTTCTCACCCAATTCTTTTTGGCTAATGTTTAATTTTTTTCTTAAATATTTAATTCGAGATAAATTTGGCAAAACTTCCATTTTAAAATGCGTAAATCTTATTTAGTATAATTTTTATGCATATTTCATGCAGTATATGCATATAATTATCAATAATTATTTATAAATATCATTAATTTAAAAAAACATAATAAAATAATTATTTATTTAATTAAGAAAGAGTTTAATCAAAATGTTGAAAATCACGCGGGCTGACTTTTTACCTATTGAAATGAGCAAGTTTCCTGAAATTTGCGAAAGGAAAGGAATAGGACATCCAGATAGCGTTTGCGACGCCGTTGCTGATGCTTGTTCGAGAGCGTTATGTGTTTACTATTTGGAACATTTCGATAGAGTGTATCATCACAACGTTGATAAGGCCGCTTTGGTTGGTGGTGTTGCCAAACCAGAGTTCGGAGGAGGTATGATCATTCAACCGCAATATTTTTTAATAGTAGGAAGAGCTATACATCAAATTCTTACAGAATGTGGAACTGAGCATAAATTGGAATATGTACCCGTTGCAACTATTTGTCTTGATACACAACGCCAAGTACTCGCAAAAATATTTAGAAACCTTGATTTAGCTAGAGATATACAATTCGATTATGCAGTTCGCCCAGGGTCAATAGATTTAACCGGAGTTTTTGACGAGTCTCATCATTCGGAAGAGATCCCTCTCTCAAATGACACAAGTTTTGGAGTAGGATACGCTCCATACTCAGATGTAGAAAAAATAACGTTAGAAGCAGAATACCTTATTAATTCTCCGAGCTTTAAGGATAAATGTAAGGGATCGGGTGAAGATGTTAAGGTAATGGTTGAAAGAATTGATAATAAGGTTGGAATCACCGTTGCGGCTGCAATGGTTAGCAAGTACATCAAGGATGTTGATGAGTATGTTAACTATACAAATCAAATTAAAAACGCGGTATTAGATTTAGCGGCGAAAATCATCCCAGAACGCGAAGTTACTTGCCAAGTAAATGTAGCAGATAAACTAGAGAAAGAACTTTTGTTTCTTACCATAACGGGTACATCGGCTGAGGCAGGCGATGACGGTGAAGTAGGGCGTGGAAACCGGTCTAACGGTCTAATAACACCTTGCAGAACTATGAGTTTAGAAGCTGTTTGTGGAAAAAATCCAATTAATCACGTAGGAAAAATCTACAACATTGTAGGAACGGAGATCGCCAGAGAAATTTATAAAAGAGGAGAAGGCGACATTTTAGAGGCACATGTGAAGCTTTTATCCCAAATCGGGCGCCCAATTACGGATCCATGGGTAAATTCAATAGAGTTGATTCCTGCTGAAAATGTAAATTTTGCTAGTATTGAAAAAATTGCAGAAGAAGTTTCTGAAGATATGTTAAGCAAGGAATCTTTGATTGATCTAAGGAAGCGATTGATTGCAGGTAAAATACAAGTATTTTAATTTTTAAATTTAGATTGGTAAAATTTTTTTGTTCTTTTTTTATATTAATAATAGAATTAAATAGTAAAAAATAACTAGAAATTTTTATATGAGAAAATAAATAAAACTGATGCGAGTTAAACTTGGGATTAGATAAATGGATAAAACCAGAAGAAACTGCAAAAAAGCCAAAAAAACCTGAATCTAAACCTAAAGAAAATAAGGGTACAATAGGACTAAAAAATTTATTGAAATTCGACTTAGTGTGTCCAAAGGCAAAATGTAAATATCAAAAGACGATAAGAAAGAAAGAGTTAACAGATAAAGATAAAATCTGCCCTAGATGTAAAAGTATAATGAAAATCAAGTAAAATTTAATTAGAAATATCTTGTTCTAAAATGTCTTTATCTGGAAGGTTCTCTAGATCAAATTGAGTATCACAATTGGGGCATCGGTCTTTCTTTTTACTATATTTCAAGATGAGATAAATGAAAATCCCAAACCCGCAAGTTAAGATAACCATAAAGGCTAATACCTCGTGGTAAACATGTTCAAAATTCTTGCGTCTTAGTACGATTTTTTGTTCACATGTAGGACAATAAACAATTTTTTTCCCCATAATAATCGACTTCGTTTTTTAATAATAATAATTAACTTAATTTAATTATTTTGTGGTTAATTGAAAAATTCAAATTTAAAGCTAAAAAGCTATTTATTCTTCATTTTTCCAACTTATTAATTTATATATTGAAATGAAAAAAAAACATAATAAATAGAGGCTAAATATTATTAATTTTAAATTTTATATATCATTAGTAATATTTTTCAAATTAATAATTTAAAAAAAAAAAATGCCAAAATGTTATCACTGTGGAGTGGAAGTCCCTGGAATATTCAACTGTACTAAATGTGGTCAAAATTATTGTTCCTTACATAAAAATCCTATTGATCACGAATGTAATATAGTAATTGAAAGTCAAAATTTACAACAATATCAACAATCATCTCCTACTTATGTTGAAAGCTCTCAAATTCCGTTTTCTCAACAAGAACATATGTATCAACAACACTCAACTCCAAGCGAAGTGCGTGGAACGACAGATGGGACTTATACATGGTATCGGCAAGAACAAGCAGTTCCAGAAAATGCTTTCGATCCAGACTCTGGAATCTCATTTAAGGGGATATTTCTGGCTCATAAATCTGAATTAACTCATTTCTTAATTGCAGGGATAATAATTTATGCCATAGGATTAATAAGCTTTTATACCAGTGTAGGTTCTACATATTTATGGACTTTATTTGTACTTGCTACTTTTTATGTGACTGCTTTTTTCTTTCATGAATTAGGACACCGCCAAGTAGCTGTTCATTTTAAATTGCAAACAAAATTTAGGTTACTTACATATGGTTTGCTGATGACATTAATCTCTCTTGGAAGGTTTGCTTTACCTGGAGCGGTCGTCGTTTTAGGTCTTGATAAGGTTAGTAGAAAAACGGGATTATGTAAAGCAGCAGGTCCTTTCGTAAATTTGGTGTATGGCACACTACTGTTTCTAATTTCGTTTATTATTCCAACTTCATTATATCCACTGAATTATATCTTTTGTATAGGAGCGTATTTAAATTTCATGTTAGGATCATTCAATATGATCCCTTTTGGGATTTTGGATGGGCAAAATATATGGAAATGGAAAAAGAAAGTATATTTTGGATTGATTGGGTCATTGGTACCATTACTTATTATAACAATGGTTATTACAAATACTTCCTTAAGTCTAAATCTATATCTTCCATAAACCTAAAAGATTAAAACATAATTATTTAGTTTAGTTCCTTTAAAGATCAATATTCTCTTGAAAGTAATAAAAAATTTTAAAAAAAAATATGTATGATGATAGTTTTAAGATCTAGTAACTAATTAGAAAAGATAGATATGACATTTTGTGAAAAATTTTATGACATTTTGTGAAAATTGCGGTGAACCGATCAATTATTTACCTTTTAAATGCAAGTATTGTGGCGGAGTTTATTGTAAAAAGCATAGACTACCAGAAAACCATGAGTGTACTTTTGAAATAAAACATGAACCTATTATCCC
>JAUWNA010000304.1 GCA_030612905.1 Promethearchaeota archaeon | reverse complement strand
ATAAAATTGAAAATCCTCTATCAATGCAAATAAAAGAACAGTACCGTTTCCCACAAATGGATCAAGAATTACATTCTTTTCTCTTTCTTCAAATAAATTTAAAAAATTTAACATTATAATAGCCAATTTTGGCGAAATACTGCTTTTAAACTCCTTAAATGGTCTTTCTTCGTCAATTTTTTTTTTAAAATTCGGATCGTCAGCCGTAAAAGTACGTGCGATATATACTCCTTCTTCTGTAAAACCAAATATAATTTCTGCTCGATCCTTATTGAATAAGCCATATTTTATCAGATGATGGGGGAAAATTGGATTTAAATTACCCGCTTTAATATTTTCTTCGGGGTACTTATAATATAACGATTTTTCAGCACCTTTCTCTTTTAACAAGCTCATAATAGATTTATTCAAAAAAGGGAGAAAATGTTTTACCAACACATCAGAATAATAATCATCATCAAATAAGTTTGGATAGATGGATACAGCGTAAAATAGGCTTTCATTTTGTATTCTTGGGAATATTTTATTTAGCGTGAAGTTTATAACCTTCAAAATTCCCTTTCTAGTAAAGTCAACCTTTTTGTATTTCTCAATTATTTTCGGAAAGCCGTCGTAGATAGTTTGTATATCGATAAAATCGTAGATTTCAGCGATTTTCTGGCAACCTCCTAACATATACTGAATTGTCATCAAATCGTTTACGTAATACCTGCTCTTTTGCAGCGATTCAAACTCAACTATCGCGATATTTGCGGAATAATCGGTTATTTTTCCTTTAAATTGCGAATTCTTTAAAAGATTGTCCAGTTCTGCCAAAGACAATTGCCAGTTTGAACCCAAAACAAATAAAAACCTATTCAAAAAAAAACCTATTTATTAATTAAAAATAGTTTACTGTGATTTTGAAAAAGAAGCATGCTATTTTTATTTTTAGGTTAAGTTAAGATTAATCTTCGTCTAAAACATAATTAACAATTTTAATAATATCTGCTTTTCGAGCTTTAGCTGGGAGGTTAATATCGTGCTTTTTACAATAACTTTTCAATTCTTTCACGGTTAAACTGTTAAGGTCGTCTGGTAATTCTTCTGGTGCGTTTTTATTAGTTTCTTCTGTAAGATCTTCCTCATCTGGAGTAAAAGAGCGATCAAATGTCTCTCCTGAAGCGTTTTCAATTGCACTTATGATATCTTCTAAATCTTCTTTCTTCCTTTTCGGTATTAAATCTATAACTTTTTCTTCTTCTTTTTCTTCTTTTGCAGCTTCTTTATACTCTTTTTTTCTCTGATATCTTTCTTGTTGAATATCTTTTAATTCCTTTATGATTGAATTATAATTATCTTTAAAATGTTTTAGACTAACATTAATTAAATCAGAAAAACTTTCCCACCTTTCTTCTTTAGTAACAGAATTCGCCCAATAAAACAAATCTTTTTGTAAATCGATAGTAACCACTTGTCCTTCGGATTCAACATCTAAAGTGAGCCATCTTAATATGTTTGCAATCATTATATCATTATCAAAAGCAGAAAACCCGTATTCTCTTCCAAGAGACGAAAATATAGATAATGTCCCAAAGGCAACGACTTTACCTTTGTAGTAATTAACGGCAACAAGCAAAGGAATCTTAGGACTATCCTCTTCGATCCATTCCTGTTCTACGAATTTACTCCTCCAGCAGTTTAAACCACCTCTTACTAACACCTCAACTTGTATGTTTTTTTCGTCTTCTACAAAGCCTAAGGTTGCTAACGAACAGGAGCTTGATAAAACTATCTTTTTTATATTTTCGGTGATATAATGTGTTTTAAAATTTGTTAATAACGGTCTTTTTTGCAAATTAACATAATTCACCGAGTCATTAACTTCATCTGTAAAGAATTCAAATCCAAATTTCCTCACCAATTCATTTATATTGGTTCTATTTAAATATTCTCCGCCTCGGGAGCCAATAATAAGTAAACTTCCGCCAGTTCTTACGTATTCCTCTAAAACATCTATTTCTTCCGGTTTTAAGTTAATGTTCTTAGGTATAGAGATAATAACTGCATCGTAAATTCGTGCTTTTTCTAACGCGTAAAAGCCAGCCTCGATCTTTCCTAATTTATAACCAGAAGCAAATAAGAACTGAGTGAAATCCGAATAGCTAGAAGCTTCTAAAGTTAACATACCTCCATGACTATAATCTAACCCAATTTTAATAATTTTCAAAAATACCAACCAGAATCATTTTAATAATTTTATTCAAAAATATAATAATTTTCTACTTTTATATATTTTACAGTATAATTCTTACTTTTTTACTCACCTAAAGAGAATAATAAAACTAAGTAATATTTCCATTTTATAAAATTGTAAAATGTTGATTTAGTTTAAATAATAAAAGAAAAAAAAGTTAAATAAGGATTAGATTTTGACAACAATGTTTTTTCTTGCTAGCAATATTGCAATTCCAGCCTCTATAACAATTGGTAAAACACCAACCAGAATCATAGTGAGTATAGGGTTTGCTATAAGAAAATCTCTATAACCATCTGCTAAAAAGCCAACATATTGATCGAAGATAAATGCTATAATGAACAAAAGTAGCATGTTTTTTCCCATTTCGGAAAGCACTGGAACTTTAAAATTCATTTTCTCAAACCCATAAAAGACCGCGATCAAGAATCCAGAAGCAGCTATTGCTAACAAAGCAAGAGAGGTTGTGGCATCGTGATGCTCTGCGTATTGAACCCAGTCAAAGCAATAAAACGCTATAATTGCAATTGTAGATATTGGAAGAATTCTTTTCTTAAATCCAACGCTCGGATCGCTGGGATCAAGTTTATACCATTGAGAAAAGCAAGTACCCGCTATCGCAATGGCTGCGTGATTTAATGCGTTCCACGGAAATATTAGAGGTCCATCGACTGGTCCGTAATGGTCAAAACCCGGGAGAAAATATAATGCCGCGTGTATAATTAGTATGCCCATACATAAATAGATTCTATGATCCGCTTTTTTTGGTATAAGAAATACGCTTAAATACGCTGCGAACGAACCAATTGCCAGATTTGCGAGCGTTCCTTTGTATAAAACCTCATCCCAAGGAATAGAGCCTCCAAGAAGCAAACCTCCAATTAGACCGTCAGCCAATAAGGATAAGCCATATAGAACAGCAACCCTTATAAGACCGTGTTTCCACGCCGCACCAATGCCTTTCTTATCTCTTCTACTAGTAAATGCGATAAAACCAACATACCCTAATATAAACATAAAGATTTGTTGACCTATGTCTATAATAGTGATTATTGCTGGATATCCTTTATAATATTGAAAGCCATGGTTTAAAAGAGGGGGGTCCTATTGGAATAACACCACCTACTAAATCACCCGATAACGGCCAAGTTATTACAGAGACGATCAATAAAATAATAATTAAGCCTCGGAATTGATCTAACCACTCGTATCGCTTGTGTAATTGTTCCGTTCTTTCTGATTCAGCTTCAATTTTTTCTTCAGACATTTTCAATCATTTTTTTCGATTTATAGTATAAAATTTTTAAAAAAATGTGTGTAATTATTAGTTTTGATCGATGCGAATATAAAAATATCGCTTTAGAAAAAGGAAAAGGTTATTATAAGATTACGACGAATTAAAATTAATTTTATAACTTTTATACATGTGAGCTAAATATGAAGAAACGGGAGATCATTTCGTTATTTTTCTTTTTATCTTTAATCTTAATCATATTAATGGACAGTGCTTTATTCCTTCCTAATGAAGTTTTAATTGCAGCAGATTTAGGCATATAT
>JAUWNA010000442.1 GCA_030612905.1 Promethearchaeota archaeon | reverse complement strand
CAACATCTAATAGAAGCTTTCAACAATTTTTTTAAAGGTCTAAAGGAAACCCGAAAGGTGGGATTTCCGAAGTTTAAATCAAAGAAAAACAAGCAATCGTACACCACGTATAACATTAACGCAAATATTAAAATTGATTTTACTAGTAAACGAATTAAGCTCCCTAAGATTAAAACATGGATCAAATACCGGGACGATAGAACCTTCGCTGAGCCGATTCGCCATGTAACCGTCTCGAAAACCAAGAGCGGAAAGTACTTCGTAGCGATTTTAATTGAAAAAGAACTCGATAATACTCCAATGGTCGAGGTTCGGGAAGAACGCATCGGTGCGTTTGACATGTCTGCTTCCGAGTTCTTAGTAGGTGAAGGTGAGGATTTCTGCAACCCGCGCTTTTATCGCTCGTCGGAATCAAAACTCAAACGATTGCATCGTCAATTATCCCGTAAGAAAAAGGGTTCAAATAATCGTGAAAAAGCCCGAATCCGCCTTGCTCGACATTACGACAAGGTCAATAATCGAAAAAAGGATTGGCTACATAAAATTGCTTTTGACTTAGCAGATAAATACGATGCCATTATTTTGGAAAACTTAAACATTAAAGGAATGCAACAGTTTAATTCAGGATTGTCCAAGTCCGTGACATTAGACTTTTCGTGGCATCAATTTAAAACGATATTGAAATACAAGCTCGAAAAGCGGGAAAAATATTACCAAGAAGTAGGTCGCTACTTTCCTTCAAGTAAACTTTGTTCGCAATGTGGATATAAAAATAAGGGTTTAAAATTAGCAGAACGCGAATGGGTATGTCCCAAATGTCGCACTTATCACCTACGAGACGAAAATGCTTCATTTAATCTCAAGAAAGAGGGCGTTCGTCTATTACAAGAGAAAGGAATCGCAATCATCGTTTAACGTACCGTGGGAACCACGGGAAGTCACGCTTGTGGAGATCGCGTAAGACGCCTTTTTGGGCGCAGTGGTCGTAGAAGCAAGAATCCAACCCCTTTAGGGGCTGGTAGTTCAAAAAACATATTAACAATTATATAGTTGAATTTACTTGATAATCTTGAGAATTAATTAAAATTTCAGTAGGTTTTATAATGGATATTACAAAATTTAACAAAAACCTAGCGGAAAAAGTTGCTAAAGCGAATGCTTTCGAAAAAAACAATAGAATTCAAGACGCTATAGATACTTGGGTAGAAATTTCTGAAATGGCACTCAATGCTTCAAAAACACCTAATTTAGATTTCTCTTACAGATCAATGATAATAAAAAAGGCTCAACAAATTATTGAACACATCAAAGACTTAAAAACAAAAATACAAAGAGAAATTGAACCAAGTTCATTACTTGATGAGGGTGCATTTGATGAGAAACCTTTTCTTGAGACCGACTCTTCTGAAACAATTATTTATGAAGAAATAGAACAAAAATCTCCTAAAGCTACAAGTACTTCTAAGGAAATAAACAATGAAGAGATCCTCAAGAAGGACAATGAAATTAAAATCGTAAAGAATAGTGAATTTGAAAATATACCTAAAGGATTTAAAGAAATCGAAACTTCGGAGGATTTTAAAATTATTACACCACACGACAAGGATTACGTAGAGAAAATTTTAAAACAGGACATCGATATGAGTATTTTTAAACACGACAAGCAAAACTCTCAGTCTCAACAACGCATTGAGCTGAAACAACCAAAAGATGACAAAGATATCATATGTTTTGCGTGTGGTACTATCTCACCATCAAACACCAAAATATGTCCTAGTTGTGGAACTGAATTAAAATAAGAGAGATTTTTACTAACTAAAAATTGTAAAAGATTCCAGCATCTCTCAAAGAAAAAATTCCAAACCTTTCGGACCTTTTTCTTTTTAACGTAATCCAACCCAACCTTGTATCTTTAAGAGCTAATTGAGTTTTATATAACGCCATGATGTTATAAACTTTATCCCGATATTCTGCCATTCGAATCTTTACTTGTTTTTCCATTGGAGCCTTCATTACGTTATATATCGCGTAGACGTAAAATTCCATATCCTTTAAGTTGAGCTCCATTGCGGCGGTTTTAGCTATACTGTGAGTTGCTTGATGATCTGAATGGTTATTATTATCGCTCGGCAAAACAATTCTATCCGCATCTTTTATAATTTCCTTAGAAAGCTCTATGCCTTTAGGCATTTGATTGATTGCGTCTTGATCGTGAATTTTAAAAAGGTGAACATTACTATTGGGAAAACCAAAAGCTTTAGCTACTTCTTCGGCTTCACTTAACCCTATCTTTCCAATTTCGTCTTCGCTCAGATTAATATAATCTTTCGCTTCTTCTTCTAATAATTGATCGTGTTCTTTACCCCATGTAATTAAAACGCGATTGTCAGTAACATATACTATATGGACATCATGGCCCTCTTCCATCCATTTTAAAATACTTCCACCGCATCCATAAATCTCATCATCGGGGTGGGGCGCAAATACAACAATTTTCATCCTTATTATCCTTGAAATTATTTTAATAGTTCTTTATATTTTATATTTTGAACGATATTTAATTTTAATTATTAACCGCCCTTATTTGTATATGTTGTTGTTTAAAAGAGTTAAGAGCCAAATTACACTAAATACGAATAGATATAGCATAAATTTCAGTTAATATCTAAAAGATATATCGCTTTATGATTATCTTAATTTTTTTATAT
>JAUWNA010000069.1 GCA_030612905.1 Promethearchaeota archaeon | reverse complement strand
GAAAACGCAAGTATTAAAGCCGATAAAAGAATGGATTTTTTGAACAGTGTTATTGAGTTTAGGGAATGGTTAATTAATAGATCTTATTTAAAAGGAGATTTAGAAAGAATAGAAACATGGGTCGCAAATTTATATCTATTTCTTACTGCCAGTTTGGAACAACAAAAAAAAGCTTCGGGAGAATTTGGTAAAAATTTTTTGATTAATAATTATAAATCTATTCAGGTCAATTTTTTAGATGAAAAGACGAGAATAGCTTTAAATAAGAAACTCAAAAACACAACGAAAACGAATTCAGATAACTATTATTTAAGAAAATTAAAAACTACAGTAAGAGAAAAATTAAAAGAAGCTGAATATTATTCTATCTTAAGAGACATTTTAGAGAGCTGATTGAAGTTGAAAATAATTTGCCCCATTGCAGGGGTTGGAAAACGATTACAACCATTTACATATTCTAAACCCAAAGCTTTTCTAAAAGTTGCTGGAAAAAGGTTAATCGATCACATACTTATAAAGTTAAAAAGGACTTTTCCTAAAGGAACCGTTATAGTTTTTATTGTTGGGTATAAAAAAAGGCAGATTACTGAATACCTAATTGAGCACTTTTCAGATTATTTCAAGCTTCACTTTATCGAACAGAAACCTCTAGGATTTTCGGTTGATATTCCTTTTTTCAGCGGGCTCGGAGACGCAATATTATTAGCTAAAGAATTTGCTATTGACGACGACTGTTTTATATTTTTAAGTGATAGATTACCAATGGAAGATTATTCTTCTATTTTATTAACTTACCATCAAGGAAATTGCGATGGAGTTATTAATATTAAAAAAGTTGAGAACCCTCAATTCTACGGAGTTACAGTATTAGACACTGATGATTTTATATCTAAAATTATTGAAAAACCACAAGTTCACATTTCTGATTATGCCGTTTCCGGTGCCTATCTTTTTGGAAAGAAATCCGTTTCGAGATTATTTGAGCTTTTAGAGGAACAGAGTAAGATCAAGCTAGTAAATGGAAAGGAACATCAATTCACACCAATGATCGAACAACTTATTGAAGAGGGAATAAAGCTTAAGGGTAACGTGATGCAGAAAGAGATCCTAGATTTTGGAAGGCCAGAATCGTTACTTGAGGGAAATCGTTATTTATTGTCTGAGAGTAAACTAAAAGATCCTCTTTACGAAAGCTTGTTCAAATCGGGAAATATAGTAGACTCAAAAATAGTACCTCCTGTGTTTATTGGAGAAAATGTAAGAATTAGAAATTCAATTATAGGTCCAAATGTCTCGATTGGGGGCGAGCTAGAATTAGAAAAATGCATTATCTCCGAATCAGTAATAGGTGATGGCGTGTTATTGAAGAAAATTATCTCTTCTAACAGTATTATCGGCGATTACTCAATTTTAGAAGATTTAATAAAAAATAATATAACTATTGGCGACTCTACTTACATTACAACTTCAAATATGAAATCGTTTTAAAAAAAAAGAAAATATTATTATAATTAATTGAATTGTGGTCTTTTATTTTGCCAAGGAGCGATTTCTTCAAAAGCTTTTGAGACTTGAAGAACAGTTCTTTCATCATAGCGCTTACCAACAATTTGCATTCCAATTGGTAAACCAGAATTAGCCCAACCAGATGGAATTGAAGCAGCCGGCAACCCTGTCATGTTAAAAGGATATGTGTATGTCATCCAACTCATAATACTCAAAGTTTTTTTCCCTATTGCTGGAAATGTCGTCCCTGTTTCTAACCACCCTGGTTTAATAGCTGGACATGGCAATGTCGGTGTAATCAATATATCATAATTCTTAAAATATTGGTACATAACTTCGTAAACTTTTTTTCTTTGATCTCTAGCTTTTCCAAAATTCATAGCACTATTATCTAAACCTAATCTTATTGTGCCTTTTAAATCGGGGCTAAGGTCTTCAGGTCTATTATTAAAATCTTTTTGTAAATCATAGGCATAACCAACACTGACCAAAGTCTTAAAAGCTGATTCTGGTTTTTTTATCTTTAAATTTGTTTCTTCCACATCCCAATCAAATTGTTCAAACTTTTGAATAGCATCAAGAACGCTCTCTTTAACTTCATCTTCAAGAATTTTTCCATAACCTAAGGTCATTGAGTAGCCAATCTTTAATTTTTTAGGTTTATCTTCAAGAATTTTCACATAATCGATGTCGTCGTCAGGAAACGAATTGTTATCTGCGGGATGGTGTCCCTTCATAACATTTAACATAAGAGCGGCATCCTTTACATAACGCACAATTGGACCGTAGTGGTCCATTGAATAAAATGCGATTCCAATGCGTGGATAACTAGGAATACGCCCAAAAGTAGGTTTTAAACCGTAAACTCCGCAACAGCTACTGGGAACTCTAATCGACCCCCCTCCGTCTGACCCTAAAGCTAATGGTCCTATACCGCTTGCAACGGACGAGGCAGCGCCTCCGCTTGATCCTCCCGAATTTCTCTCTATGTCCCATGGATTTTTTGTTTCTCCAAAGAGCTTATTATTTGTAAGAGCGACAGAACCAAACTCCGGTGTATTTGTTTTACCTAAGATAACACTACCAGCCTTAATTAATCTTTGAACCGCAATATCATCCTGTTCTGGAATGAAATCTTCGTACAGTTTAGAACCATATGTAGTTCTTATCCCTTTTATCTGCATTAGATCTTTAATTGAAGTAGGAATTCCATGCAATAATCCTAATTCTTCACCTTTTTTAACTATTTCGTCTGCTTTTTTAGCAGTTTTTCTTGCTAATTCAAAAGTAGGAGTACAATAAGCATTTATTATAGGATTGATTCTTTCAATTCTTTCAATTATAGTTTCAGTAATTTCAGTAGATGTCAGTTCTTGCGTCTTAATTTTTTCTAACATATCATAAGCTGACATAAAACAAATTTCGTCTTTATTCATATTTTTTCACCTTAGATAGATTATTTTTAATTAAATAATAATTAATTAATATTTGATATGAACTAATATAAAATGGTTTTTCTAAACAGATATGAAAATCTTAAACTAAATTTATAAATTAAAGAAAATATTTATTTTTCAATTTATTATAAAAGATAATCTATTGTAAAAAATTTACGTAAAAACTATTTGATGATAAAGTGAAACAAAAACAAAAAATTATTTACTCAATTGTTTTGTTAAATTTCTTTATATTTAGCTGTTGCCTTAATTTCAATGTTAAGGCACAAGATCCCGAATATGGATTAGGGTTTAACGAGGGAACTGAATTAGTTTGGGAGGTAACACAATTAGATTTAGGCAGCTTTAGAGAAGTATTTGGATTTGATCCCAATTTTGAGTTAGAAGATCAAATTAGAATGGTTATTAGAGAAATTACTGAATCTTCTAGGGATTGGATAATAGATGTAGAATTTTGGGATTATAAAACTGATTGGGGCTTGAGTGGAGAAGTGTTGCCTATCTATATTGGAGTTTACCCCGATGATTACGTGGATTATCTATTCTGCCTTACTCCAATTGGCGATTACTTGGACGAAGTTATGGAATATTTACCATCGG
Organism: Promethearchaeota archaeon; assembly: GCA_030612905.1. Classification (GTDB taxonomy): domain Archaea; phylum Asgardarchaeota; class Lokiarchaeia; order Sigyniarchaeales; family SOKP01; genus SOKP01. The sequence continues at coordinate 4,781 of JAUWNA010000069.1, read as the reverse complement.
AGTATTATAGAATCGGGTATTCGATATTTAAACAGGGAAGAAGTGATACTGGAAAAGATTATGTATGGGAAAAAGAATTTGATACTAGAGGAATTCTTGCAATTGAAACTCATTACGATGAATTTGACCAAGTTATAGTAAGGCTGGAAGGAACGTTTCGGATTATTCCATTTGGCACCTATTTTATAGGTTTTTCAATAGTGGCTATTATTGCAATAATATTCATTTCTTTTAAAAAGAAAAAAATTAGAACTACTTCTTTTTAATATAATCATCAATATGCTATTCATTTTTTAAAAAAATCAAAATGTTTAAAGAATAATAAGGTATTAACTTAAGGTCAAATGTTTTACATGAATTAACCGTGCGAAGTCAAAATTTAAAGTCTTTTTGCCATTTTTTATATCCAATCTGCCAAAGCTTTAGTCTAGGTTTATTTACTTTATTGTCCACTTCAATACCAAATTGAGGATTATCCATCGTTTTATGATAACGAGCGTAATATTCCTCTGCGCTTGAATTCCCTTCAATCAAATTTAAAATAGCTTTTTCTGTAAAATACAATATTAAATCTGGTTTAATATCAGGCTTAGTTTTTGTCATCTCTAGTGATTCTTCATTCTTTTTAAATAAATAATAGTGTAATTTGAAAGTGGTATCGTTTGTGGAATTTTCAGTGATGAAATATTCCCAACATGCATTTACGTGTAAATGCCTCATTAAATCTAATTTATTTGGAAAAAATGTTTCTAATTTTGTGTATAATTCTTCTGTTTCCATTTTGAATGAAATTCATTTTATTTTTTCTAAATTTAGCGGAGTACCATCATAAATATATTTCCCATAAACTAATTCTTGAGGATAATATTTACAGCCTGCTGGATAAGCAGAATCTTTAATTCCTCCTAAAGAAACCGTGATGTCAACAAGCATAGGTTTTGCGTTAATATAAATATTTGCAGCTTCTAATTGATTCTTAAAAACCTCAATATTGTTCAAATTGGAAGTGTAAACTACTGCTCTCATACCATAATTACTTGCATTTGCTAATCTAATTGCATCTTTCATATCTTTGGCTTTAGTAATAGAACGGACAGGTCCAAAAGCTTCTTCTCTCCACAAAAACGGAGCCTTAGATAAATCTTCACACAATTCTGGTTTAATTTCAACCAGAGTCGGCGTATAAAATAATCCATAGTCTTCTCCTGTATCAATTTTTTCACCACCAGTATATATTTTAACATCATATTCTTTAGCATCAGCCACCATCACTTCCATCATCATTAGTATACGTCGACTTCCTAATGGTCCAATATCTACAGTGGGATCTGTGGGGTCTCCATATTTTAATTTCTCAATTTCTTTTATTAGACATTCTATATATTCATCATATATATCTTGGTGGACTATAATCCGCTTCATTGAGAAACACTGTTGACCTGAATTGGTGTAACTTGCCACAGCATTCCATTTTGCTACTTTTTCTAAATTAACATCATTCATTACTATTCCAGCATCGTTTCCAGCGCACTCAAAGAAGAATTGTTTGAAAGGTTGAGTATACATTGTGACACCCATTGATTTATCTGCAGTTTTTTTCAGCAGCCTTCCATATCTCACAAGAATATCTTTTGCAGTGTGCGAAGAGGTAACCGTCATAATAATCTTGATTAACTGAGATTTAAGAAATTCATCTACTGCCCATTCTCCTGGAGCTATAACCAAATCTAATGCATCTAACCCCGGAAATTCCATTTCCTTCATGGTGGAATAGGCTTCTAACATGGTTAAGGGGCATGCGGTAGATGGTTTAACAATCACACCATTTCCTACCAAATAGTTAGCACCCATCTGATAAAGGGGGAGGCTAATAGGTGTGTTACGAGGCGAAATACAAGCAGATAATCCGTGTGGAATATATTTTATTACTACATTTTTTTGTCCTTCAATACCCGTTAATGGTCTGTCTTCTATAAACTGATGATACCAATCGCAAAATTTGAATCCTGTTAGAACAATTGATAATTCCCATTCCGAATATTTGATCGGTAATCCACCTTCTGCTACAACTAAATCTTTTAATTTTTTCTTTTTAAATCGCATTTTACCTGCGTATTTAGAGAGAAGTTGAGCACGTTCAAAGAAGTCCATTTCTCTTAATAAATGTTGATTTTTATGTACTTTTTTTATTTTTGCTTGAACTGTTTCCGGTGTGTCAGCAGGGATAGTTCTTATAACTTCACCCGTATATTTATTCTTGATTTCTAATTCTTTTACTTTTGACATATTTCCATTTTACCTTTATATTTTAGTATTATTCTAACTTTAAAATTTACCTTAAAAAAATTATTACATAATATTGTTATTATGTATCGTTCTAATCTTCGAGAATACCAGCAGTTTTAGCAAATCTTCCATAGCCCATATCAATTAAGGTTTGCGTTCTTTTATGCAAAACAAAATCAATCCATCCTTTTTCCTCGTCCGGTTCATTGTAAAAATGTCCAAAAAGTTTTGTATATTCTACTTTCGTTTTTGTTTGGATTAATTTTTCAATAGCCGTGATCGAGAGCGCTAGTTCCAGATCAGGATTAACCGCATTCCCCGGTTTTATTTCGATCCCCTGCCCATTACATAATACGTTAAAAATATCTACAGGAGATTCATCATCATATGCTCCAAATGAATCATAAATTGCAAAATCAAAGTTTGAGCCATGAATTAAATCAGAAAAAATCTCAGGATATTGTGCCAGAAATGCTGTATAATTTTTCGCTATTTCAGTCTTATATTCATTAATATCAATAATTTGACTTAATAATTCTTTTTCAACCATTTTTTTAAAATCTCATTCTTACAATTTTTCTTTTTCAATAAAATCTTTATACCATTCAATTGTTTTTGTCAAACCTTCTCTTAAAGGCGTTATATTATATCCTATTTTTTCTATGGCTTTTTTTGAAGTGTAGGACCTATGGATTTTAATAGCAGAAACTGTAGGGCGCGTAATATAGGGTATTTTTCCGCTTATTTTTGCTCTCATTTCGCACATCCAAGCGTATAACATGGCGCCCGACATTGGAAAGTGCCTGGGCTTTTTAGTTCCAGCAATTTCAGCAATTAAATTGAGATAATCTCCAAAGGATACATTTTCTCCTCCAAGTATGAAATCTTCACCTCTCACATCATCTCTACCAATTACGCTTACCATTCCATCAACAACATCGTTAATATAAGAATAAGTTGCTATCGAATCTCCTTTTCCAGGACACCCTAAGAATTTTCCTCTCGTGATATCAAAAAGCATTTGACCAAAAATGTTGAAATCACCTGGACCATAAACAATCCCAGGATAGAAAATTGTCGCATTTAACCCTTTACCTATGTACTCTTTGACTTTCCATTTTGCAAGAAACTTTGATTTTTCATACGCCATCGAAAAGTTTTCCTTTTCATAAGTTTCGTCTACGGGCTCTGGGGTTGTTGGGCCAATAGCAGTAAAAGAACTTACATAGTTAAATTTTATATTATTCTTCAATGCGAGACTAGCAATGTTTTCAGTTCCTATAACATTCACATCATGATAAAGAGACTTCTTCTTTGCCCAAATTGGAACATACGCTGCAAGATGGTATATTATATCTACATTATTCACAGCCTTTTCCAAACTACTGATATCTTGAACATCACCAGTAATATATTCAATGTTACTAAGTTCCTTAAAAGGAGATGTGTTACTATTCTCCCTTACCAAAAGTTTTAAGTTATGTCCTTGTTGATGCAGTTTTTTAACTAATGGAATTCCAATAAATCCCGTACCACCAGTCACTAATATATTTTTCATCGCAAAGAGATAAGTATTTTTATTCAAATTTTGAATATTTAAAATCATTAAATTTGGTTTTTAAAGCTTCTCAAAATATTGGGGTTTGTCACCCTTAAGAGTATGGAAAATAGGACAATTAGAATTTTTCATATTATATAATTTGCTTCTTTTTTAGCTTAATTTTTAATTGAAAAAAATAATAATAAAATTATTGACTCAAACAAAATTCATAGTTAATCTGTGAAATTTCAATATGTTAAAGAAGAATAGAGGGAATTTTCTTTCAGAACTTCAATTACCTTTTGCAGAAACCCCACTCGATCTGCTGGAAGAAATATTTCATATTCTTCAAGTTAAATTTGGTTTAGCGAGAAACTCTAACCAAAAACTTGTAGATTTGGGGGCGGGGAATGGTCAAATAATCATTTATTCTGCTTTGAATTATGGAATAAAGTCTTTTGGTATTGAAATTAATGAGAATTTAATTATTGAAGCAAATCAAAGAATAAAAATGTTAAAAAGAGAAAAGAAATATAAGAAAAAGTTATTTCGCAAAATTAAATTAATAAATAAAGACTTTTTTTACATTTCTCTAAAAAACTATGACTTTATTTATATTTTTTCCTTGCCTACAATGCAAAAATTCTTAAAACACGTGTTTTTAACGGCAAAAACAGGGGCAATCGTCATATCTTTTAAATACCCGTTGAATAATTTTGAGAAGATTCTGAAATTGTTGTATAAATTAGAGTTAAAGGATGGTCAGCAAGATGTTAATACCTATTATTATGTTAAATTATAAAAAATTATTCAATTTATCTGTTTAAAAAAAGTATATAAGTTAGAAGGTTACGTACCATTCCATGATATTATATATTTAAATTCTTCGGGCTTCTCAATATTTGGCTCTGAAAACGTCCATTCTCCACCTATTCCGATTTCTTTTGCACTCAGA
>JAUWNA010000312.1 GCA_030612905.1 Promethearchaeota archaeon | reverse complement strand
ATTTATATATCTTAGGGTTCGAAGAAAAAGATTTAAGAATATTAAAATTCCAATAGATTTTTAATAATCTCAATTTGGATAAAATTTTATTTTGGAAATTGATTTGGGTAAAAATTTAATTTAAAGATATTCAATACACTCATTAAAAAATTGTTCAAATGGATGTCTATATAAATAACTTAGGATAGTCAAAAATAGATTTAGTAAGCTTGTTTGAATTAAATATCAAAACGTCTACAATTTTCTATTAAAAAAAAAAGGTGTTTATTATTTTTTAAAATATTCCTAATGGTCCGAGTAATGGTCCGAAAATGCATAAAAGAGCTATGCCAATTCCATAAATAATCCCAACTACTTTAATCTTATCCTTTAATTCTGGAAGGTCGTAGACGTAAAAAGCGCCAACGAAGAAATGGAAATATCCAATTAAGAAAATTAAAACGGGATTATACCAATTCCACCAGACATATTCCCAAATTAAGTAATTTCCCCAATTTAGAAAGATTTCGACAATAACACAAAATAATGAAAATCCAATAGCCATCGCCCATCGATTAGGAAGCCCTAGCATCTTCTTGTTTTTATCATCAGGTAAAAATTTAGCAAAGGTTATGCCTGCTATAGAGAACATAAAAGCGATTTCTAAGTTCCAACCTATTAAAATAATATAGGCACTTGCACTTGGTGTAGTCCAAAATGCAGAGTAATTACTGAACGCAAAAACTAAAGCGTTCCAAATCTCGTTAATTAGATCTAAGCCTAATACCGTCAAGCCAGCAAATACTGTATTCCAGTTTTTCGTTTCTCTCGCTTTTTTAATTTCGACGCCATAAATATACAGAACTATTGCTAAAATCGGGATTAAATACCATCCAGTTAAGGGATTTAACTGTCTTAAATTAGACAAAGCTTCAAGAGAAGCGTCTGTAGGTGCCATCTTAATACACTTTTGTTTTATTATAATTTTTTAAATTTTTATTTTAGTTATGCAAAATCTTTATTTTTGATATATATAAACTTTTTTCGTTAGGAACTTTATCTTCTCTAATTTTTTAAGGAATTAATATTGTTAAAAAAAAATTAAGATTTTAGATTTATTAATGGATATGTTCCATATTTTGAACCAGCATTTATTAATGCTTTAATATTTACTGATGGAGTTCCTGGAGCAATATCGCAAGCAGTACTAAGCATAAATTTACCCCCTTCGGCAGCCGCCCTAACACACCTTTTTGCTTCCTCTTCCACTTGTTGAGCTGTTCCATATCGCATAATTGCTGTTGAGACGTTACCCATAAGAATTATGAATTTTTTTCCTAAAGCTTCTTTCGCTTTTTTTAAATCTACCATATCAACGCTAATTACTAATATTTTAGGGACTCTCGTAAGAGGTTTTAATATGTTATAAACCTCTCCACATATATGTACCAAAAACGCAACAGTATTTACTTTTCTCGAAATTTTTTTATAATAGGGAAAAGCAAACTCTTGAAAAAATTGAGGGGATATGCATGTACACGAAGCACTAGGATCAGATAACACAGCCAAATCAGCTCCTGTTTCCATTTGTTCGTTTAAAAAATCAATAATTGAATCTGTCGTTACCTCTAAAATTTTGTGAACGAGTTCTGGGTTATTGATCATATTTCTCATTAGGTTTTCCATACCCCACACTGAACCTGCGGCTGTAATTGGTCCTTCAACTCCAGCACCGATGATGTTTTCTGAGTTTTTAAATTTTTTAACATAAGTTTTGCAAGTTTCAATGATTACTGGCATTCTACCGTCTCTATGAGGATCTGCCGTTTCTAAAGCTTCGATATCTTCCGCCGTTTTAACCGCTGCGATTTCGTGCATGGGTATTACATCCGGCATGTAAGTTAAAGTCGCACCTAAGGCTTCACCAACTACATTCAAGTCCGAAAAGCCCATAACAAAGGGCAAATTAAATTTTTTAGCGACATACAATTGAGCAGCGGCGTGTTTTTTACCGTCTTTCATTATCTCATAAGCAGGCATTCCTGTATGTTTGTGATATGACCATATAGAGTAGCCTAATATAATTGGAAACGAAGGGACGTTAGTTCCTGATTTTCCAAATATCCCTCGAAAATAGTCAGTATCAATTAGTTCCATTAGCTTTTTTCCTCCAATATTAGCTCATCTAATATTTTAGACGCTTTTGAAGCATCGTCACAATGTATTACTCCAATCTTTTGAGCAAATTGTTCGCTCGTAGCAGCACCTCCAATAATTATTTTTAACTTTTCTTTGAGATTTTCTTCTTTTAATAGCTCGATTAAATTGGTAATACTCTCTAATGTTGGGTTCATTAAAGTAGATAATGCTAATACATCTGCGTTGTTTTCTTTAATAGTTTTAATAAAGATATCAGGTTGTACATTCCTTCCGCAATCTATAACCTTATATCCAGAAGCTTCTAAAAAAAGTTTAGTTAAATTCTTGCCTATATCGTGCACATCGCCACGAACGACGCCAATTACGACAATTGCTTTACTTTTTGTATTTGTAAGCTCTAGATGTGGTTTGAAAACTTCCAAAGCTTCGTATAAAGCATCAGCAGAAATAATAATTTCAGGTAAAAAGTATTCGCGTTTAGCATAAAGATCGCTAACTATTCTCATCCCTTCGTTTAACCCCTTAAAAATCGCATCGTTAATATCTATACCTTGGGAGATTATATTTTTTGCGATAGATACGGCTAGCTCTGAATTTCCATCTATGACTGCGTTTGATAAATCTTTAATTAAATTCATAATAATAATTTTAAATTAACTTGTTATTAAAAATATACAAAATTTGTAATCTCTTCTAATAGTAAGAAGAAACTCATAAATGAAAAATTTATTTTGCGATTTTATTAGCTATTAAAGCGGCAGAAGCTCCTGCTCCAAACCCATTGTCAATGTTGACTACTAATAATCCGGGAGAGCACGATTGAAGCATCGTTGTTAAAGCACCAATACCTTTCTCCCCTAACCCGTATCCACTTGATATGGGAACGCCTATTACAGGAATGTCAACAAGCGCAGCAACTATTCCAGGCAAGGTTCCTTCCATACCTGCGCATACAATTACTATGTGAATATCTTCTTTAATCATTTCACTGAGAGGTTTAAAAAGACGATGAATACCAGCAATTCCTAAATCGTAGCTAGTAAATGTTTCACACCCCATTGATTCTGCAATTACTTTAGCTTCCTCAGCAATAGGGATATCTGAACTTCCGGCTGAAATTATGCCAATTCGTCCGCCTTTCTTTTTGAATTTGAAATCTTTTTCTTTTACTATTAAAATATTAGCTAATTCGTTAACAACTAATGATATTTCTTCTTTAACACCAAATTCTTTAGAAATTAAAGCCTTTTGGTCGTCTTTATACCTTGATACAATAGCAAATTTATTTTTCTTTAGGAAGGTATAAATTATTTCTATAATCATTTGAGGCGTTTTGTTTTCCGCATAAATAACCTCACCAACACCAGTGCGTAACTTTCTGAAGACATCTAATTTAGCCAAATCTCCAACTTCTACGATAGTATTAGCCTTCAACATCTTTTCTGCCTCTTCAACAGAACACTTCTTCTCAAGCAGTTTATTTAAAATTTCTCTAATCTCATCCACACTCAATCACCAATTTAAAACGTTTCAAACT
>JAUWNA010000147.1 GCA_030612905.1 Promethearchaeota archaeon | reverse complement strand
AATTAGAAAATATAAGCATTATGATACCTAAAGGGATTCTCACTCTAACCGATGGAAAACTAAGATGTTCAGCTATGCCTATAGGAGGAATAGGTACGGGCTCTATTGCTATAGGTGGAGATGGACTTTTAAAGCAATGGCAAGTTAATAATAACATAAATCATCGCTCATTTGTACCAAATTGTTTTTTTGCCGTAAGAACGCGCCAACTAAATGTTTCAGATGGAAAGATAATTACACGCGCATTGATTAGTTCCAAACCTCATGAAGAACCTAATTTTATCCCCGCCAAATCAATTGGGGATCACAGAATAAGTAAAGAAATGCAAAAATTATTTAATTCACTACCTCAAGTTGAGAACATTCAATTTAATGGCGAATACCCCATTTCATTCTTGCAATTTAAGGATGCTCTGCTCCCAATTGAGATTAAATTGACAGCCTTCAATCCGTTTATACCTTTAGATCCAAAGAATTCTGGATTGCCCGTAATAATTTTTCAATTTCAAGTTAAGAACATTTCTAAAGAGGATATAGAAGTAATAATTTTGGGAAATTTATTAAATTTTATTGGATGGGATGGACTAAAAACATTAAGGGGCGATTCTAACCCTCTATTTGGAGGTAATTTGAACCTTCACAAACGTGTGGGTAATTGGAATGCTATTCATATGAAATCAAAATTACTTCTTAAAACCGATAAACGATACGGGGACTTAACGCTAGCTATTGACCAACCAGACGCTATGGTATCAACTCAATGGGAGGGTTTGGAAAGCTTCTGGTCTCAATTTTCACAAAAAGGAGTTTTGATGGAACCAAGCGAGAACGATATGAGTAAAATCGGAAAGACATATACTGGAAGCCTTGCGTCGAAAAAGGTCTTAAAACCCGATGAAAAAGCAGTAATCACATTTTATTTGGCTTGGAACTTTCCAAATCGCTTCATGGATTGGCGTTTGAATAGGGCTTTATTTCCCGATGCGAAAACAGAATACTGGATTGGAAATCGATATAACGAATGGTTTAGCGATTCAATAAAAGTTATTAAATACGTGTTAGACAATCGGTCGTTTCTATTAGAAAACACATTTAGGTTTCACGAAGATTTCTTTTATAGTACGCTCCCTTCCGAAGTTTTGACTTCAATTTCAGCAACGCTTTCAACAATTAGGACTCCAACTTGCTTTTGGATAAGAGATGGGTCTTTTTACGGGTTTGAGGGATGCAACGGAGTTTCTACGGGAACTAGATCAGGAGGAAGTTGTCCACTAAATTGTACACATGTTTGGAATTATGAATTTAGCCTAGCACATCTATTTCCTACCCTTGAAAGAACGATGCGAGCAACGGAGTTTAAGACTCAACATAAATTAGGTTATTTACCTCATCGAGCCGTTATTCCTTTATATTTACCACAATTCGAAATGATTCCTGACCCTGGTGATATCCCTCCTGCTATAGATGGAATGTTTGGAATGATTTTAAAGATTTATCGAGATTTTCTAATCTCCGCCGATTTAAAATTCCTAGAGGAATCTTGGTCTAATATTCAAAAGCTAATGGAGTATATATTTAAAGAATTCGACAATAATTTAGATGGCACTATTTCTTGTGCTCAACCTAATACATACGATTGTTCTCTTTATGGCATTAATACTTTTATAGGGTCGCTTTATTTAGTAGCACTTCTTGCCTGTGAACAAATTGCTACAAAATTAAATTTACTAGATTGGGCTAATAAATGTAATACTTTATTTGATTCTGGTAGAAAAATTCTTGATAAAGAATGTTGGAATGGAGAATATTACATCCAAAAATATGACGAAACTGAAATAAAAGAATATCAATATGGAATTGGGTGCTTTTCTGACCAATTAATTGGTCAATGGTGGGCTTTTCATTTAGGTTTTGGATATATTTTACCTGCTGAACATGTTGATAAGGCAATAGAATCTATAATTAAATACAATTTTAAAGAATCGCTTGAAGGAATAACCCAAACTCCAAGAATATTCGCATCACCTACGGACTCAGGATTATTAACTTGTACTTGGCCTAATGGAAATAAACCTACAGTTCCAACATATTACACAGATGAAGTATGGACTGGTTTAGAATATGAAATTGCCGCACTATGTATTTATACAAATCGTATTGATGAAGGTTTAGCGATTATTAATTCGATTAGAAAAAGATACGATGGTTCACATAGAAGTCCTTGGAACGAAGTGGAATGTGGCGACCACTACGTAAGACCAATGTCATCGTGGACCTTACTTCACGCGTTAACGGGAATCTCTTTTTCTGTAGAATCTAAACAGTTATTATTCGCACCGAGAATAAACCAAACAAATCTTCAATCGTTTTTTATTACCAATACTGCTTGGGGTAAAGTAAACCAAGAATTAAGTGAAAAAAGATTAAATTTCACTCTATCTGTTTCCTATGGAAAACTCAATCTTAAATCAATTCTCTTGAAATCTATAGGAAAACTCAATCTTGATAAAATCAAATATTGCAAAATATTAGGCTCTGAAAGGGAGGATAATGTAATAGACGCAAAATTAATACGCAAAAATTCAAGTTTAGAAATTTCTATTTCAGAAACAATTTCTATCAAAAAAAATCAAAAACTTCTAATTGAAATAATTTGAATTGGAGATGCTGCTCATGAATGCTAAGATGTTCATAAATATAAAGAATTCTCAAGAATAACTGCTAATATTGATTATATTATTAAACTTTTTGACCACATTTTGCACAAAATTTAGCTTCTTGAAGCAATTCTACTCCACAATTTGCACAATGCTTACCTAACAAATCTTTTTCTTGAGTTTCTTTTAATTTTTCTTCTACACCTGACCCACAGTGAGGACAAAATTTCGCATCTTGACTTATTTCTGTATGGCAATAAGGGCAATTTACTTTTGAAACCGGTTGCTCAACACTTGGTTTGGAAAGTAATGATATTGTTTTCATTGGTGCTTGAGTCGTTCCAGCTTGAACTATAAATGGGAATGTGATATTGTGCCCCTTCTTAGTCGTAAGTGTAGCCGTTATATCGTAAACGCCACTTTCCCTAACCATTATTGTAAATAGACGATTTTTACTATAATGCTTTGCAATTCCACCGTACCATTCTGATTTAACTAATAATTTAACCTGAGGGGGTACGGATAATCTAACTCTTACTTGAGGCATATAATTTTCAGTAAGATTTTGAACGGTGATAAAGAATTCTTTGCGTTTGGCTAAAGTCACATAGACTGCGTCTGCATTACCTTTTAAACTAATGTTTAAATCTGATTCTGACATTTTTATAATCCTTTTCTTTTAATTTTGTTTAGATAATTTGAATATTTATTTGATTACGTTATTTTAAATCATTTTTAAAAATTAATATTTCTTCTATAGGAATTAAATAAATATTATTATATATAAAATTCATAGTCCAATTTTTTTGATATAAATTATAAAAATAAATAAAAATAAAAGAGATTAAAGATAAATAATTTATTTTTTATATACTCCGTAGGTCTTGCATGTATCAACCATTGCTTTTACATTTTCGAGTTTTGCGTCGTCAGGTATCTCGGCTCCAACAAATAGGCCTCCTCCTTCGGCACATTTGTCAATAATTTCTTTTGTTTGCTTTTCGATCATAGCGGGTGTTCCTAAAGTAAATAGGGAAGGTTTAAGGTTTCCTTGAATGCATATATGATCACCAAGAATTTCTTTTGCTTTGAATATATCTGTTCTTTCATCCATATGTAGATATAATTTACCCTTTGGCAATTCTTTAAAGTAATGCAAGCGATCTGTCCAATTAGTATCGAGATGCATTTGAACTATAAATCCATCGTTTACATATCTTGTCACCATTTTTTTAAAGTAAGGCCAATACAGCTCTTCAAAATGTTTTATTGAAATGAAATCAGCACTAGCCCTTGCTCCACCAACTAAGAGTGTTTTACCACCACTCATTCTAGCACCATATTCTCCCATTAATATCATGTTGTCAATCAGGAAATCACTAACTTCTTTTATTTTATCAGGGAATCGATAAATATCTTTCATAAAATTAGTGGAACCTCGAAAAACAGATAATAAATCGAAAGGAGTTGTTCCAGCACCATCAGCAAATGTAGGAACCTGAAAATGAGTCCACCATTTAACTACATTTTCTGCCACTTTCGGTCCTATTTTACCCAATTTCTTCATATCTTTCATACTAGCCCTTTTGAAATTACCGAGCCATAACAACCCTTTTTCAATAATTTTATCGTAATCCTTCTCTGTAATAAAGGGATCATCCAGGCTTTGTTCAACGAGTTGAGGAGGCTCATTTGGACCTAACATCCGTCCAGGTAACCTCCAATCAAGATAAAGCGCTGAAAATATATCCGGAAAGGGGTTAATATATTGCATAAACATCCCACCGCCAGCCATGGCAATGTCATAACCACCTAACTTATGGTAAATCCATTCGTAAGCTTCTTGTGATTTATCTGGATCCTCGATCATCTCTTGGGCTGTAACATCGTAATATTTAATGGGAAGGAAATCTATTAACGGCCAGACGGGAACTCTATCGGGCTCTTTTAAAGCCATTGCAGTTAACACTCTTTCAACTGAGGTCATAGGTTCTTCTTTGATAGGCTCCATTTTTATCCCTCCTTTAACCAATTGGTTACTATTTTTACTCCTTTAAAAGCATTATCGGTATAAGCATCAGCCCCCGCTTCGTTCATCCACAGCTCATCAACAGGTAATCCCCCAATAATAATCTTTACTTCCTCTCTCAACCCGGCCGAATTTAAGGCTTGTGTTGTTTTTTTCATTGAATCTAACGCTACTGTCAATAATCCTGAATAAGCAACTATTTTTGCTTTAGTTTCTTTAACTTTAGCCACAAATTTTTCGGCATGTATATCGACTCCTAAGTCATGAACCTCACAACCTGCAGCTTGTAAAAGAGTTACGAAAATATTCTTTCCAATATCGTGGACATCACCTTTAACTGTTCCTATTACCACTACTCCCAAACTCTCGCTCGTTTCGGATTCCTCTTTCATTGCTGTTTCAAGAATTTTAGCGGATTGCTGGAAAATTTCGCCGGACATAACTAGTTCGGTTAAAAAGTATTCTTTTTTATTAAATCTTTCTCCAACAATTTCTACTCCTTCGCGTAATATATCGATAATTTCCTTTGGATTGACTCCTTCGTCAAGAACTTTTTTTACAAGCGTATAAGATTTCTCTTCTTCTAATTCTACTACAGCTTGGAGAAGCTCTTCTTTAGCACCCATTATTTATTTTTACCTCCTTTCTTTTTCTTCATAAAAGCAAAAATTAAACGCCTCATCGAAAAAGGTTTACCATCCTTACCCCACAATATTTTTCCAATTGCTTCATTAATATCTTCTATATCTGCATAATTTGGTTTTTTTGAAAATTCTTCCATTTTTAATTCCTCTAAATTTCTTATTAATGATCTTTATTCGTTATCGAAACATATAAACCTTTAATTTGCGTTGATAAAAATGTCAAAAAAAAAAAGATCTAAAGATATAGTTATAAAAGCAAGCTTTTTACATGCTTTTTTTTTTATTTTGATAAAT
>JAUWNA010000378.1 GCA_030612905.1 Promethearchaeota archaeon | reverse complement strand
GGACAAATCTTCACCTTAAAGACATCATAAGCTCAGTTCCCAGTTTATTAGATGTTATTTTTAAAAACATACCATCAGGTTTAGGAAGTAAAGGTAAATTAAATATAAGTTATTCAGATTTAGATAATGTATTAGATAATGGTTTGAATTGGGCTTTAGATAATGGTTATGCGATCGAAGAGGATATAATACACTGTGAAGAAAACGGTTTTTTAAAGGATGCTAATTCAAAAATGGTTTCTCAGAAAGCTAAGCAGAGGGGGTTAAAGCAACTTGGTTCTTTAGGAAGTGGTAATCATTTTATAGAAATCCAGAAGGTTGATAAAATCTACAACGATTCTATCGCAAAAAAATTAGGAATTTTTGATAAGGATCAAATAACAGTTATGGTTCATACAGGGTCGCGAGCTCTTGGTCATCAAGTATGCACTGATTCTTTACGAAATATCGAACAGGCAATGAAAAAATACGATATCAAAGTTCCTGATCGAGAATTAGCATGTGTACCAGCTGATACACCCGAAGCACAAAATTACTTAAGCAGCATGGCGTGTGCTGCAAATTTTGGGTTCAATAACCGTCAATTAATTACTCATTGGTTAAGACAATCTTTTCAAGATTATTTGAAAAAGAGTTTAGACGATCTAGACTTTAAATTAATCTATGGTGTATGTCATAATATTTTAAAAATAGAGGAACACGAAGTTAATGGTAAAAAAATGAAATTAAATGTTCATAGGAAAGGAGCAACCAGAGCTTTTCCACCAGGACACCGAGATCTACCGCAAGATTATAAAAGTATTGGTCAACCAGCTTTGATTCCGGGTACTATGGGATCAGCCTCCTACTTATGCGTTGGAAGGCCAAAAGCGATGGATCTTTCTTTTGGATCTACTGCTCATGGATCTGGTAGAGTAATGTCAAGATCTAAAGCTAAAAAATTATATTGGGGTTCTAAAGTCAAAGAAGATTTAAAAAATAGAGGAATAACTGTAAAAGCTGCTTCACCTAAAATAATTGCTGAGGAAGCTCCAGGGGCATACAAAGATATAGATCAAGTAGTACAAGTAAGTCACGATCTTGGAATCGTAGAAAAAATTGTAAGGTTAGTTCCAATAGGGGTTGTAAAAGGTTAAATTTTTATTCTATTTTTTTTCTTATATGAATAAATTAAAATTTTGAATGATATCATTATTCAAAAATTATTTTAAAGTTAAATATCAAATACTATATCAATTATGGTGCTTGCGTGTTTTTCTTCTATATTCATAAATGAATAAGTTATAGCTTTAACTTCAATTCCTATTTCGTGCTTATCCAAATCGAATTTCTCACCTTTTAGAGTAGCTTGCAACTTGTAATTATCGTTGAATTTTTCAATTTTGCTTACATAGATTTGACTAAAAACAAGCTCATCTACATCAAAAATATACAAAAATTCAGAGAGAAAATCAAATAAAAGGGCTTCTTTATCCTCAGCCTTAATTGTTATTTTTTTTTCGATTTTAGGAGCTATTTTTTTTAAGTCTGGCGTTATAGTCGATATTAAACTATAAGCGGTTTGTGAAAAGGCTTCCTCTAATGATGGTCCCCAACTTCTTACCTGAACATCTGCAGTATGCTCTCTAAACTCAAATCCAGCTTTTTTCATACGAATCGTATAATATTCAGTATAGATTTACTATATAAATAGTCTCGTTTAAAATTAAACCTTTTGTTGTTTGATTTAATTTTCCTATGAGTTTAAAATAATAGGTCTGAAATAGTAATTATATGTTGAGTACAATTCAAAGTATGTTTATTGATGACTTGCTTCTTTATCAAAAATTGGATATGAAAAAAATATTTTCTAACAAAGAACTTTTACTTTTTCACTTCTTCCATGATGTAACTAAAATTTTTCCCAAAAACATTATTATCGTTAAAGATATTGTGTTTTTCTTCCTTGATAACGAAAATTATTTTGAAGCGAAAATGAAATTGCCATATCTTCGAAAGAAATTTCAGCACAGAAGAATTGTGCTTGTTCGGGAAGAAAACACATTAGTTAATATGATTTTTGGTTTTTTTCCTGATCCATATATTCATAAATTAAGAATAGAAAGAAATATTTACATTGGAAAAATAGAAATTATTGTGGGATTTCTCTCTTACGAAGAACGAGGAATTGCAGTAGGTTGTAATGGCGATTATATTAAAGCTGTGAACGAAATCTTCGATACTCAGATTAAGTTTGCGGAATACCAAGGATTTCCAGTAAGAATAAAATGTGAAGTAGTTAAGTTTTGAATGAAATTACCAAGGAACATCTTTTAATTTTATTAGATAAGCAATTGTATTAGCAATGAGACTAACAGACGGAGTTAGAATTAAAAGAAAAATTATAATATTGATATCTGGGATAAAATAAAAACCTGGAAAAAATAGAGCAGGTATTGAGGCAAAAACAATAGCCCCTACAGCAAAATCTAATTGATCTACAACCCAAAAAGGTGCACCACTCTTTATGTTAAATCTTCTCTTGAGAAATGATCCTGCTAAATCTCCAAATGCAGCACCGTACGAGCAAAAAACTATTCTAAAGCCCAGCATCAATATACCTATTGGAAAAGGTCCACCTATAAAATAATATTGATAAATAAAAATATCAGAATACAATTCATAAATCCCCAATGTTGCTCCTGTTATTGGGATCTGTTGTATGGCGGGCCAAAGTACTATAAATAGCAAAAATAATGCGCAACTTAATGGAATACCAATGAATAACGGTCCTTTAACAAGTCCAGAAACGGTTTTATGATCGCCTAGGATTCTTCGTCCATCACGCCAATTTTTTCCACGATCTAAAGGTTTTCCGCCGCCCACGATGACCATTCCAGCATTCGAGAAATACGCGGGAACGATAAAAAGCATGCTAAATATAAGGGTCGCCACCCAATCGGACCATGTAAATATTACGGAAATAATTAAAAAGTTTAAAAAGAGTAAGCTCATAAAAGCTATAGTTAAAATTATTGCAAATTTTATATTTCTTCCCTTGTTATCTCCCTTATCACTATGAGTCGACATTATCATTCCTATAAATAAAAAATTAGATTGAATAATTTTTAATTAAAATTAAATTTTGGTAAATATAATCGAATATAC
>JAUWNA010000103.1 GCA_030612905.1 Promethearchaeota archaeon | reverse complement strand
GGAAGGATTCGGTCATCATTCGTATGAAAAAATAATCTCTTTAGTACTTCTTCAACACGTTAAACAAAAGCATCCCGATTTCCCATTGATAGCTTGTGGCGGCTTTGCAACAGGGGAGGGAGTAGCAGCAGCATTAACACTGGGTGCTGGAGGAGTTGCGATGGGTTCTAGATTTATTGCCTCAAAAGAGAGTGAATTTCACGAAAACTATAAAAATATCGTACCTTCTGCCAAAGCAAGCGATACGACATGGGTTACTGGCGTTTTAGGTCCGATAAGGCTTTGGAGAAATAATTATTCGATGCACCATGGTGTTGTTTCAAGTAAAGAAGAAAAAATGGCGCTCGAAGCTGAACTTACCCCACAAAAGGCTCTAGAAGATCAAAAACATTATGAAATGACTTATGAAGGAAACATAGATGATGGTGCAGTTTTATTAGGCCAAAGCATTGGCATTATTCACTCTATTGAAAGTGTTAAAGATATTATGGAGAACATCATAAAGAACGCTGAAAAATCTTTGATCAAAGCTGCAAAAATAGTTATTTAAATTTTTTAATAAAAGAAATTTTCTTTTATTTACCAAACTTTTTTTTAAGATATCATTCCATAATATAATAAAGATTTATCAAAAATAGGTGTTAAAATGAAATCAAGGAAAAAAATCGAGCTAATTAATAAAATTATAGATAGGTATGACGAAGGAACATGCTTTTACTGCGGACAAATTCTAAATGGTGATTTAGAGGCTGATGATTTTGACGATGGCTATTCTGCCGATTGGTGTCCTGACTGTTGCAAAAATATTGACCCTGACGATGATTGGGAAGAAGTATGTTTAGATGTAATAGATAAAGTTATTCACGATAGCCCCTTTAAGCCTTAAACCTTCAAATGAAATATTAAAATAATTAAATTTTTTAACCTTTATTTCTCATCTCAGTTTCACATATACAGCGACTTGAACTTAAGATCTCTTCACCGCAAGGGCACTTTTTGGGATGTCCATACTTCTTACAAATTTTATTTATAGTTTCACACGAGAAAAGTAGATTTAACTTTTCGCTTTCTCTATGTGCAAGTTCTGGTTTTACACCTAATTCGTAATGTAATAGCGTTTCTATGAGTCCTGCGTGCCTAATTAATTCTTTTGCTAAATCACACCCCTTAGATGTTAACTTGACTTCATGATAAGCTTCGTAATTCACATAACCTTTGTTTTTTAGTCTTTTAATACAACTACCTAAAGTTGAGTGAGCGATTAGCATTTTTTTTGAAAGATAACTAACTTTTATGGGTTCTTCTAAACGATATATAAGCTTTATTACTTTATAATCCAAATCCATCATGATTTTATGGTTTAAAATCATTATTTTTATTAATGTTTTATAAATATTTCATCTATTATTTCATTTACCCGCTTATCATTTGGAGTGCCATCAAACACAATAGTACCATCCATTAACAATAGTCTTGAACAATATGGAGTTAATAAATCTAAATGGTGGTTTATTACTAAAATAGTAATATTGAATTTTTCATTTAATTCAGTAAGTAATTCCATTAGTTCTTTCACCATTAAAAAATCCAAAGCGCTAGTTGGTTCATCTAAAAGTATTACTTTAGGTTCAGAAACTAAGGCTCGTGCTACCATAACTTTTTGCAATTCTCCCCCAGACAAATGCCCAATTGGTCGATTCTTAAATTTTCCCATGTGAACATCATGTAAAGCTTTCTCAGCTTGCTTTTTATCTTCAATTCTTAAAGGTTTTAAAAATCCTATTTTCCCATATAATCCCATCTCAACAACCTCTAAAACTGAAGCGGGAAAAGTTTTTCTTGCTTTTGGGTTTTGAGGCACGTAACCAATATTTACTCTATTTTTTTTTAAATTATATGAATTAAATAATTTCACTGTACCTTTAATTGGCTTTTTCAAACCTAATATTGTACTTAATAAAGAAGTTTTACCTGAACCATTTGGACCAAAAATTCCGATATATTCACCTTGATAAATATCTAAATTAATATTATTAAGTGCAATGGTATTTTGATATCCTACTTTAATATCTCTTAAACTAATAATTGGATCCATTATCTTCTCCTTCTTAAAATTATTCCAAAAATAAATATTATTGCTACATAAATTCCTATTATTAAAATTGTTAACCATAAATCTAAGATTGGGGGGGGGTCTAGCGGATGTGCTAATGCCCATATATCATATTCGATCATCTGGGTATAATTCTCAATAGTAACATCATCACCATTCCATTTAACATCTACATTTAATAAGGGTGTTAAAATAGCAATTTTAGAATTAGTTTCTCTTGCAATTTCATAGATATTTTCAGTTTCACGTTGGGGATTAGAAACAATTAAATTGCAATTTTGTTGTTTCATAAGGGTTATTACATTAGCCATATCTTTAGCAGAAGGTTCTTGTCCTTCACCTTTCTCAATAGTCGCTACTCTCGAAATATTAAGCAAGGACTCCTGAAATAAGTAAAAGAAGGAGGGATGATTCACAACTAATTTCATTCCTTGAAAAATACTCTTAGCATCATTTATTTCAACTAGTAATAAATCTAAAGTATTTAAATAAGTCTCTGTATTATTAGAAAAAATCCACTTATTAGATTGAAGTGGTTCATTATCCCAAAGAGAGTTATTAATTTTATTAGTAAAATTTATAATATTATTAGGATCCATCCATACATGAGGATTTGCAAATCCTAATAACGGATCTATCTTGAGCATTAATGGATCTACTAATTTAACTACAAGAGAATTTTCCCATCCTGATCTCCACCAAGGTTCTAAATCAGCTATTCCCAATCGGAAGATAATATCTGCATTTTCCAATGCTGATACCTCACTGCTAGTTGGTTCATATGAATGGGGATCTTCTGCCCCACTTACAATCACTACAACATCTTGTCCAATTATTTTTGTTACAATATCTTGAATTATTGTAATAGATGTAACTATAGTTAAAGTTGTGGTAGATGGTTTAATCGTAGAATAAAATTGAGGGTTTTCATAATCGGTTTCAATTGGAATATTTTCAACAAAAATCATTCCTGTAACTAGATAAACTATCGAGAAAAGAGCAAATAATCGATATTTTGAGTGGATTTTTATATTGCCCATTTATTTTTACGATTATTCGTAATTACGATTGATCGTAAATAAGGGTCAATATTATTTAAATGTTCTCATGGCATAAAATTATAAGGAATGGGTTTAAAATAAAATTAGAAAACACAAAAACTAATAAAAATAAACTGATTTTTTTAAAAATGATAAAAAATGATTTATCAAAATTTTTTTGAAGCCTTAATGGAATTTTCATTTTTACAACGGGCGCTAGTAACATCAATATTAGTAGGAGTTATTTGTGGATTAGTTGGAGTTTTTATAATTTTAAGACAACTTGTATTTATGGGAGCGGGAATTGCACATGCTTCTTTTGCGGGTGGCGCTCTTGGGATCCTTATTGGAGTTAACCCCTTCTTAACTATCTTTATGTTTGGTGCAGGTTCTGCACTTACAATTGGATTTATTAACGAAAAGGGTTATGTAGAAGATAATAACGTTGCTGTAGGGATTATATTTTCTTTTACTATGGCATTGGCGGTATTGTTCATTAGTTTAATACAAACTTATAATGCTGGTGTAAATGCTATTTTATTTGGAAATGTTCTTGTAGTTACAACCGAAGATCTTGTGTTATTAATTTTATTTAGTATATTCATTCTTGGAATTATTTATTTCATGAAAAAAGAATTATTTTTTATGACTTTTGATGAAGAAATGGCAAGTGCTACAGGGTTACCCATCAGATTTTTGTCCTATTTGTTTTTAATATTAATTTCATTAGCTATTGTAGTCTCTTTAAAAGCAATAGGTGCGATTTTAGTTTTTGCCATGATAGTTACTCCTGCCGCAGCAGCTTACCAATGGAGTTACAAAATAAATAGAATAATATTACTATCAATATTATTTGGAGCTTTCTCCTCATTTTTAGGATTATTTTTTTCATATGAATTAGATTTACCTTCAGGTGCTACTATTACAATAACTGTAAGCATAGTTTTTGTGATTTCAATGATATTTTCTCCAAAACGTCGCGCTGGTAAAGCGGTTGGCTCTAAACATGTAGATATTTGTGAAACATGTAAAAAAGCCGAAAATAAGGGCGAATGTGTTATATGCGCTCAAGAAGATGAAACTGAAACCCATAATCATAAACACTAAGAATTTAAACTACCAATAATAAGACAAATGCTCTTTTCATTGATGTTAGTAAGAATTATTGAGGTTATTTAATTATTCGCGAACCACTTCCATTAATTTGTACTGATTGTAGAAAGGAATATAATCTTGACTCGATAGAATACAGATGTCCAGATTGTAATGGTTTACTTTGGGTTAAATCAAATATTAGTAACTACAAGAACTCTTTTCTTAAAATTAAACAAATCCATAATTTTTGGGATTTCTATTTCACTTTACCTAAGATTGATAAAAAGTTTCTTGTAACTTTGGGAGAAGGGGGAACTCCTTGTAAAGATTCAGAAAAAATTGGTCAGATTTTAGGTTTGAAAAACTTGAGTTTTAAAAATGAGACACAAAATCCTTATACAAACTCTTTTAAAGATCGCGTTGGTGCGTTATTAATATCTCATGCTCGAAGTTGGGATTACAAAAAGGTTGTTTGTGCTTCAAATGGAAACCAAGGCGCTTCTATTGCTGCTTATGCTTCACTTGAAGGATTGAAATGTGTTAACATAATTCCGAAAGAAATTGACATTGGTAAGCGAGCTCAAATAATCACCTATAATTCTGAATTAATTATAAAGGGAGAAACTGTTGATGATACTTTGAAATATTCGTTAGATCCACAATATAACTTATATTACCAAAGTACCCCTGAATATAATCCCCTAACAATAGAAGCTCAAAAGACAATATCATTTGAAATATATCAACAAAAAGGAGTTCCAGATTGGGTTATCGTCCCAATGGGGAGCGGTGAGTTATTAGTAAGTATATGGAAAGGTTTTTCTGAACTTAAAGAAGCAAATATTATTAATAAATTTCCAAAATTAATTGGAGTCCAGTCCCAAGCTTCCGCACCAATTGTTGATAACTTTTATGAAAAGAGCCAAAATAAAAAGGGAAATAAAGAAAAAATAAATTCTTTAGCTTTAGGAGTTTTAGTTAGGGATCCAATATTTAAAAATTTAGCACTAAAATATATCAAAAAAAGCAAAGGAACAGCTATTGCCATTCCTGAGAATTTAATCTTAAGTTCAATTGATGAATTAATTAGAAATGAAGGAATTCTTGCAGAACCGGCATCAGCATTAACTTTATCAGCAGTTTATACCTTAGAACGACAAGGTATTTTTAATAATGATGATAAAATCATCTGCCTTATAACAGGTAGCGGATTAAAAGCACCATATGTACTCGAAGCAATTTCGTCAAGAACTAAAACTGCGGGAACAGGAAAAATATTGAGCACTAAATTGAAAATTTTGTCTCAAATTTCTTTATCTAAAAATAATGGAATAGATGGAACTAAAATAAGAGAAATTATCGGTTCTATAAAACGTGCCGCAGTTTATCAGCATTTGAAGGAATTAGAAGCAAAAAATTTAATATTTAGAAAAAAAGAAGGGAAAATTGTGTTATATTTTATCACTAATAATGGTAGAAAAGTCTTAGACGCTCTAGATATTCTTATTACTCTGCTTTAAGTATCTTCAAGAGAAAATTCTGGTGAATTAAATTGAAGATATAACTTATCAAATACTTGGGGTAAACTATCTACAATATTTTTTCTGGCAACAAAAGCAAAAATTAACGCTGATGAAACTCCTAACCCAAATTGAATTGTCCCATTAAAGAAAAACTCAAATAACGCACTAGGGAAGCCGTATAATACTATTTCAACTATTAAATAACCGAAAACCATTACTAAACCTCCAAAAATTACCGCTAAAAAATCTCTATAATTAAGTTTTAAGTGATGTTTTTTTGGATTGGCAATAAATCCTACAATAAATCCTTCTAACCCCTTTATAATTAAAGTTGGTATTGCATATATGGGCGCTATGAATAGATCTGCCAGTGCTGAGCCAAAACCTCCCGCAATGCCTCCGATTATAGGACCAAATAAAAGCCCAGAAATCATTACTCCAATATCTCCAAGATTAATGTATCCTTGAGTCGCAGGGATTGTTATGGGCACAATAAATGTTAAGATACATGTAAGAGCTGCAAATACCCCAATTATTGATACGATTAAAGCATTTGTTGGTAAGATATAACCGTAAAAAGTCCTATTTTTTGAAAATTCTTTATTCTCTGGCATTATTAACACGATTTATGATTTATTAAAATATTTTAGTATGGTTTCAACTTATATATAACTTTCATCTTTTATAAAACTAATTATCCAAAGAGAATAGCTATAGAATTTCTTAATAAAAGGAAAACAAAATGATACTAAGAAACATATAAATTAAACAATTTTTATTATTTTTTAGATAATTTCTTAATATCAAAATACAATTATTAAGAATTTTTTTTACTCGAGGTATTACGGTCTATGGTTTTTCCCAACGATAATAAGGATGGAATGGAAATTGACAATCTATTCGAGATGATTATCGATTTATACAATGCTTTAATGAAAACATTCCCCGATTTAGTCGTAATTCTAGATTTAGAAGGAAATATCATAAATATTTCACGAAACATCGAAAATTTTTATGCTACAAAAAGGTTAGAAGATTTTATTGGAAAAAATATAATA
>JAUWNA010000463.1 GCA_030612905.1 Promethearchaeota archaeon | reverse complement strand
GCTAGAGAGCTTACAGTATATATTTTTGGAGTAGGTTTATTATCCTTTGCGATTACGATGATTTTTGCGGGTAAATTGCAGCAAAAATACGGTCCGAAAAAGATCGCGATCTTAGGAGGGATTTTGATTGGAATTGGCTTGATATCGAGCGCTTTTATGACTACATTTATAGGATTTTTAATTACTTATGGTGTTATATTTGGTGCTGGTATTGGTTTTGGTTATGTGTGTCCAATTGCTTCAGCTGGTAAATGGTTTCCAGATAAAAAAGGATTTATTAACGGAATCGCAGTCGCTGGATTTGGAGCAGGTGCCTTCGTTTTCAATTATGTAATTAAAGCGTTAGCAAACCCAACAGGATTAGAAACTACCGATCTAAACTTTGTTGCTACAGTTTCGCAAAATATCCCAATGATGTTTATTGTTTTAGGAATAATATATGTCGTTCTTGTTATTGGAGGTGCAATGACCTTGAGTAACCCTCCTGAAGGGTGGAAACCTGTAGGGTGGACGCCTCCACCTCCTTCCGAAGAGAGTGGAATTTCAGGGTTAGAATTTGAACGGAGTCAAACAATAAAATTACCTCAATTTTGGATGCTTTGGGCAGCATTTGCGCTAAGCGCGATGTCTGGTTTAATAGTAATTGGATCGTACGCTTCTTTTGCTAAATCTGTTGATGTTGGAGATAATTTCATTTATGCGATTGGAATCAGTGATTTCGTATTAATTGGGAGTTTAGCCGCTTTATTCAATGGATTAGGTAGAATAGTATGGGGTAAATTAGCAGATATGATAACCTATAAAAAATCTATGTTGGTAATGTTTACGATTCAAGCGATCCTCATGTTTATCTACTTTACAACGAATGTTAGCGAGATATATTTCCTTATAATAACATGTTCAATATATTTCTGCTTCGGAGGCAATTTCAGTTTATTCCCTACTGCTACTGCTGATTTGTTTGGCTCAAAGAATTTAGGTCCTAATTATGGAATTGTCTTTACTGCTTACGGCGTCGCAGGATTTATTGGTGCTGTTGGTGTGAACTTATTTGTTACTATTTTTGGAGGCTACTTGATATTATTTATTGTAATGGGAATAATGTCAGTTGGCTCAGCAATCATAGCGTACTTAATTAAGCCACCAAAACAAAGGTAGAAATTATAAAATTTTTTATATTCTTTTTATTTACTTTTTTAATCTAAATATTAGCAGAATTTCGAATAAATGCGTCAATTAAACGAATTGTATTAAGAATATCGTCTATTTTAAGCAAAGAAGTGGGAGAATGTATATATCTACAAGGAACGGATACAACTGAACTTGGAACCCCTTCTCGGGAAATATGAATCTTACCAGCATCAGTCCCGCCATATATAGGTTTCTTAATTTGATAAGGGATTTTTTTAAGTTCAGCATTTTTTACGAGCCTATCGTTAACTTTAGGGCTAGAAATTATAGATCTATCTGCTACTGTGATTGCTGGGCCTTGCCCTATGTAAGCTGGAACTTCTGCTTCTTTAATACCCGGAACATCGGCGGCAGTTGTGTTTTCGATAGCAATAGCAACTGTTGGTTTAAGTGTAAATGCACCTGTAATCGCACCTCTCATTCCTACTTCTTCTTGCACAGCAAAATTAAAAAGCAAAGTATCTTTAACAGGCGCTCCTTCTTTCAATAATTTCATAATGTGAAGGATCACATTGCAACCAGTTCGATCGTCGAAAGCTTTACCACGAACCATATTATTTGGGAATTCTACATAAGGAGAGAAAAGCGTACCGGTGGTTCCTATATTAATATTATTTTTAACTACTTCCTCTTTTGAATCCATTCCAACATCAATATACATATCTGAAATTTCAACAATCTTTTTTCTCTCGTTTAAAGATGTAAGGTGCGGTGGTTTCGATCCAATAATGCCCCGATGGATTCTTCCTGGCCCAGACCGTATCACTACAGTTTGTCCCAATAAAATTCTCGTGTCCCCACCCCCAATTGGAACAA
This sequence comes from Promethearchaeota archaeon, assembly GCA_030612905.1. Lineage (GTDB taxonomy): Archaea > Asgardarchaeota > Lokiarchaeia > Sigyniarchaeales > SOKP01 > SOKP01. Next base: position 539 of record JAUWNA010000463.1, on the reverse strand, counting down.
ATCGTAAGAAACCTTTATTTTCGATGTGAGAAATCATAAACCCAATCTCATCAGTATGCGCATCCAATAGAATTCTGTTTTTCCCATCAGTACCCTCTTTTACAGCTAGAATATTACCCAAACTATCCTTCCAGACTTTGTCAGCTAAATTTTCTTTCTCTATCTTTTTTAAAATAAAATCACTTACGTCATCTTCATAGCCAGAAACTCCAATAAGCGAAGATAATTCTTTTTGTAGAATTTTAATGCTCTCGATATTCATCATCAATCTCTATTGTTAATTTAATTTTAACTTAAATAACCGTATAACTAATAATAAGTTTCAGTTATTTTTATAATATATAAAATCTAATAACTTAAAAATCAATATTGATTTACTGCTCCTCGAAATAGAGGGCTTGATGACTTTTTTAATATAAAAAAAAGAATTGGTAATTAATAGATTATAGTTTTTTATGACATAGCCACCAATCAAGACATTCATAGTCTTTTCCAGCATTGGCCAGTCTTTCTTTTGCTGTCTTTACATCTGTTGCTGG
>JAUWNA010000117.1 GCA_030612905.1 Promethearchaeota archaeon | reverse complement strand
CTACTTTTTTATTAGATTTCTCAATAAATAAGTGAACTTTATGTATATTTTTTATATGAAACTTCTCAATTAATTCGTCCATCATCATTTTGCCATACTTTTTTTTTTGATGATCTGTATCTATAGCAAGATGGTGCACATAACCCCTTCTTCCATCAAAAGCTCCCATTACTATTGCTATAACTTTTTCTTTTTCCTTACCAATTAAAAATAGATCAGGGTTTCGTTTTAGCATCCTTGCTATCTCGTCCCGTGTGTCTGATGAGCTTACTTCTATTCCTGATCTTTTCCAAAGATCAATAATTTCGTGGTAATATCGCATAGTAAAAAGTTCTATATTCATTTTAATCACTGAAATAGTTAATAGAGAGTTTATTTATTTTCTTTCTTATTTCTGTTTTATTATCAATAATTTCTTTAATATATTTTGAAATTTCCTTTCTTTTATTAATCTCAGATGGAATTGGTAAAATTAGATCCATTATTCTATTGCCAATTGTAGCAATAGTGCCTTGAACGAAGGTTATTGCTTTTATTTGCTTTTTAACAATGTCAAGATTTAGAAGGTATAATAAAAGGTACGAATCAATATTCTCACTATTTTTAAGAGTTTTTATCTGAAATATGTGACTCTGGATAATAATTCTTGTATCTAACTCAGTAATAAATGCGGTATTTCCAATTAGATTTGGACCGCCATCCTTTACCAACAGAATGTCTCCAATTTCAATATTCTGCTTTTCTTTAAATTGGTTGTATACTTCGTTGGAAGTTTTTTTATGTGAATTTAGATCGACTTCCCAATTATTAATTTCGCTAGTACGGATAAACGGAATATCGCCTAAACCATAAACGTGTGAACCTATTTCAACCCCTCTTGGTAAGTACCCTGTATTTTTTGTGTAGATTATTCCATTTTTAATTAAATCAGCTATAGAAATTAATTGAAAGTCTTTATTATTTTCTAAAGATTTTAGAGTTTTTTCTACGCCTGTGTAATAGTTAGGTATGAATATATTGCTTTTTATCTGATTTAAACTTAATTTGAAAACTTTTTGGGCTTCTAAGTAGCTGAATTCAGCACTTTCATTAATTTTAAGGTGTAAATTAATTAATTCATTATTGACAATCGGATTATTATTTTTATCGTATTTTATACTTCCATCCTTATTTAATTTATACAAAACTTTTCCATCTTTGTCGTGACCAACATTGTCAACAATTCCAAAATCAATTTTATAATTCTTGGGAATATTTTTTAATTTTTGAAAGAAAAGAATACTTGTCTTATTACAAGTGTAAGGCTGAAATGTGTTCTGATCTAAACTAATAATTCCTAATATCTTACCTTTACTCCGTAAATACGCCCAGATATATCTATTTGAAGGATTTCCAAAAAGACCTTCTGGTAAAACAATTCCTAATTTTCCACGGTCTTTTAATAGTTGTACACATCTTTCTATAAATAGAATTTGAGGTGGTTGTTTTTTAACTAACTTATTTTGTTTAACCCATAAATTATCTTTATAGTCCCATTTATGAGCTAAGTCGAAATATATTAAAATTTCTTTAATGTCTATAGGAATTTTAGCTCCAAATGGTGGATTGGTAAACACATAATCAAAATAGTCGTTTTTTATATTTCCTTTTGTCTTTTGTTGGTAATTACTTGGATCCAAAGAATCTTCGCAAAATATGTTGGAATTGCCCTGACTGATAATATTTAGATATAATTCACATACTTTTGCTAAATAAGAATCTTTATCAATTCCATAGAGATTAGAAATTATATCACTTTTCTTTTTTTTTATAATATCAATTTGAGCGCCGTATTTCTGTTCAATTTTTAACCATAAGAGATCTTTGCATTCTAAAAGAAAACCACCATGTCCACACGCAGGATCTATAATCTTAGAATCGGTCTCGGGATTTAAATAGCGCACCATAAATTTAATTATACTCGCTGGAGTAAAGAATTGCCCTCCTTCTTCTTTTATTAATCTACTTACAAAGATCTCAAAAGTATCAGCCAAAACATCTTTAGAAGATTCAAGTAGAGATATTCTTTGTAATTTTTCAACTATTAAAAGGACCAACTCTTTGTTTAAATTGATTCTTTCATTCTCGTCAATGAGATTCTCATATTTATCTTTTAGATTCTCCTTAAAGAATTTCTGAAGCCGATCGAATAAATTTTTCTCTGTTTCGTCTTGTCTAATGCTAAACGACATGATAGAATCAGGCAAAGAATTACTTATTTCATCAACTAATTTACATAAAATAAGTTTTAAAATTTCTTTTGAACGAGCTCTTGTATCAGTTTCCGTGTGTTTTAATTTCGCATAAAGGTGTTGATTGATTTCGTTGAATTCTTTTTTTAAATTTGAAGATCTTTTTAAATCTCTCTTTCTGATTAAATTGGTATTTTCATCCTCGGTAAAATCGTCTAGAGTTTTGGGCATTTTAAATTCATTAAAATTTCAATATTATTTTTTTTTAAATGTTTTTCTTTAAATTGGTTCAAATGCGTTCATTTGTTTAAGAAAATCGAGCATTTGCAAGTAAAGTTTATCCCTCTTAGTAAGGATTTCTTCTTCAGTTCGACCTTGGTAATCGTAAAAACCTATTGATGTTTTAGCCCCTAATTGCCCATTCTTCACTTTATCCTTAAGTAGCCCGAGATCCATGCCCATATTCTTAATAATATCATATACAACATCGAGTCCTACAAAATCAAGATTTTGTGCTACTCCGACAAACGGTAAACGTATGCCTAAAGTGTTCTTAATCGCCATGTCAATCTCTTCTGGCGAAGCTATGCCTTGTATTAAAAGAGCAAAAACCGCAGAATTAATTGCTTGCTGGATTTTATTGACAACAAAAGCATTCGTGAACTTTTTCAAGATTAAAGGTTTTTTGCCAATTTTTTCTATTAATTTAAACGAAATATCGATGACTTCAGAAGAAGTTTTACGGCCAGCTACGATTTCAACTAAAGGAATAATGTATGGTGGATGAAACCAATGGTGGATTACCAAGCGTTTCGGATTTTTAACTTTTGCGACGTTGAATATATTTAATTCGGAAGTATTGCTTGCTAAAATAATATCTTCAGAGCAGAATTCATTTAATTGAGAAAAAACTTCTCGCTTAACGTTACGATCTTCAGAAACTGCTTCTAAAACTAAATCGCAATTTTGGGCAGCAACTTTTAAATCGGTAGATGGATGGATACGATTCAAAATATTTGAAATTTCACCACTTTTTACGTGCTTATACTCTACCAACAAAGAAAGGTTTGATTTAATCTTATTCATGGCATTATCAAGAACCTCTTGATTTAAATCTACAAGATCTACTTCAAACTCAGCAGTAGCATAGACTTGTGCAATGGCGTGTCCCATCGTGCCAGCACCTACAACCAATATACGCTTTATTTTATCAAGTTCCATTTTCTTCAGCTATTTAAAATTATTCTTATTATTAGTTAGAAGGGATTTTTAATAATAATTACTTTTTATTGAAAGAAAATAAATTTTATTTATGTCTATTAATAATTTAGATTTTGGAGAATATATTGAGTTTTCTGTAAAAAAAAGGTTTGGCACGATTACACTCAATAGAGTTCATCGATCGAACGCTTTTACTATTGATCAATTAAGACATTTAAAAAAAGCGATTGAATACTGCCAAAACAACGATAAAATTAGAGGCTTAATTTTAACAAACAGCGGCTCTTCGTTCAGCACAGGAATGGATTTGGATGATCTTGATGGTAGCGATCATATGGCTGTTAGGGAACTCGAGGGTACTGCTGCAGATATATGTAAATTGTTATTTAACGGAAAACCGGTTATTTGTGCTATAAATGGTAGAACGATGGGCGAAGGAGTTGTGTTCTCAATATGTTGCGATTATCGAATCGCCGTTAACGATAGTTTTTTTCAAATGCCAGAAATACGGTCCGGAATCTTCCCTGGTACTGGTTGTATAGTTCTATTTTCAAAAATTATTGGGATTCCATGGCCGAAAAAGATGCTTATGTTTGGTGAAAAAGTAAACGCGGAAAAAGCTCTAGAAATTGGGTTAATTGATGAGATTGTAGATAATAGAGAGGAATTAATTGAAGAATCTATGAAAAAAGCGGGTTTTCTCTTTTCAAAAAATCAAACTGTATTGAACGCGATTAAACTATGCACCAATCATTTCCTTGATAAACCTTATAAGGATGCATATGAAATAGAAAAAACTGCTTCTGGATGGTACGAACACGAAGATAAAAAAAAATTTATCTTAGATTTTCGAAAGAAATTTGAATAGGCGAATAAATGTTTCCTATTTAAAAATACTATTTTGTTAAAAATTTATAGTGATTTTCGTCAATAACAGGTCTATAACCTATTTTTTGATAAATACTATTTGAAGTTGGATTACTTAAATCTGTAAACAAGAAACAATACTTATTGCCTTCTTCTAAGAGCTGCTTGCTCAATTTTGCAACGCATTCAGTTGCGTATCCTTTTCTCCTTAAGGACGGTGGTGTGTAAACTAAGTTAACAAAATTACCATTTGGAGTTTTTCCTGCTTTCCTCACCATTGAAACGGGCTCGTTATTATCAAATAATAGAAATATTTTACTTTTATTCTCTTCAAATTCTTTTTTCAATTGATTAGTCGTATGTTCAATATCGTCTTCTGTTACATCTACTAAAGCTTCTTTCAGCATCTCCCCTGCCCATTTAAGTACTATTGTCTGATGAGTTTTTGATGCAACAGAAAACTTCTTAGTACCAATTGTATCTTTGGAGACTTCTTCTAATTTATAAATCCTTTCTTTCCTTAATAAATTAGGTTTTAATGAATTTTGTTCACACCATAACTCAGAAAATTTGTCTGCTGCCTCCTTAAAACTCAATACGCCAGGTAATTTCTCGTTTAGTTTAAAAAGTTCTTCCACTAATACTTCAATGTAATTTAAATCGTCTATATAGGAAATAATTATATCGTGCGGGGGAGTTCTTAAAGCAATTAATTTTACATCATCGTTATCCGCTAATGAAAATAAAAGTGGCATATCTTTTTCATAACTGTGAATCTTTTCTTTGAGGGAGTTAAGAATAGATAAAAGGAGGTTGTTTTCAGCCTCTCGCGCTAATAAAAAAGGATATGCAATGTTAAAAAAATCATCTATGTCTTCGTAAAATCTTGCTTCCATACTCATATAAGAAGATTCACCAATTAAAAAATTAACGCGTGTGGGAATGTCAGTACTATTTAAAGGTTCTTTTTGAGAGTGTCTAATTGCTCTTCAAAACTTTCAATTTCGGATTTAGAAATCGTTTTATTATTAACTTTTTGAATTATGTCAATAAAACCCCTAATAAGAGGATGTTCCAGTACAACGCATGTTTGATTTAACGTGTTAACATCTAAAATAAGGGCTGATTCTAATATTTCCCCCATTCCCATCACATCTTTGAATAATAATTCACTATCTTCGGTATATGATAAAATTACAATATCTTCTAACATTTGGGAGCCATCGTTTTTCTTTACTATCTTAAACTCGCACATATCTAATATTTCACTTTAATTCTAATGTTTATACGTATAAGTTTGGTCAATTTAAATAAAACCAACTTTTTTAAAATACGCTTAATAAATAAAAATATAGTAATTATTTTAAACTTACAGTTAAAATCTTTAACAGAGGAAATTGATATAAATATGACAAGACCATATCAAAAAGCAAATATTCCCGGACCTGAACAAGGTACGACCGTTTTTGATCCAAAAGTCATGGCAAACTTCTTGAAGGACGATAAAAAGAAGCTTTTTGTCATAGGATCAGAGTCTTTAACTTGGGAGCTTGATGGAAAGAAAGTTGCTGACTATTTTATTGAAATAGCAAAGAAACTAGATTGTCACGTTCTTACTACGGGTCATACATATAAGTACGTAAAAGGTAAAATTCCAGACAATAAATTATGGGATATGTCGTTGATTAATATTACTGGTAGACTAGTAGATAAAGATTGGAAAGGTTTAGATGGCGAAGGACAATATAGAATGGCTATTTTTGGTGGACATATTGTCTACTACGTAAGTCAAACTTTAAGTCGACTGAAGAACTTTCAAAATCACCTGCGAACCGTTGAACTGGATAAATATTCACATCCTAACGCTCGATTTAGTCTTCCGAATTTTAGCGACAACGATTGGAAAGAATTTTTAGAAAAATTAATTGAAAATTTATAAAAATTAAAAAAGGAAAAATACTAAGAGGAGAATTACAATATGAGTTTTGAAGATATTCCTGTTCCAATTGGACCCGTATACGAAGGTGAACGTATTAGGGCAAAACAAATGTATGTAGAATTAGGCGGGCCCAAAATGGAAAAACACTTTGAACTTTGCAGAGTGGTTTCTAAAAAAGATATTAAAGATGAGCAAGTAACAATCCACGGAATCGATTTAAAAGACATGGAAGAAGGATCAACCCATCCAATCGGAATATTAGTAGAGGTCGC
>JAUWNA010000276.1 GCA_030612905.1 Promethearchaeota archaeon | reverse complement strand
GGTTTTGGCTCTAACACTTTTTCTGAAAATGTAGCGACTTATTTTGTAAAAGAAGTTTATAATAGAAAATCTAAATGAGATACAAACAAGATTATGCCTTTATCAAGTGCTTATTCTGATGATGATTGGAAAAATGTTACACCTCATATACCCCCTGTATATGATAAAAAGGCATATAATTTAATTTACGACCATCATTCTCACACATACTTCAGTGATGGAGTACTTACAATTAAGCAAAATGTTGAATGGCATATTGCTATGGGGTTCAACGCATTAACGATAACTGATCATAACAATATGCGGCATTTAGAAAAAATTAATAAAGTTAAAGAAGAATATATTGAAAAGGGTATTCTTATTACGAGTGGCATAGAATGGACAACTACAAGAATACATTTAAATTTCATAGGTGTCTCAAAGTGGAATACAAGGGTATCTTATAAACCTAAAGACGAAAAGATTATTAACGCAATTAACAAAGTCCACGATCAAGGGGGTATAGTTGTCTGTAATCATATTCCATGGAGTGTAAACGAAGCTAAATATAAAAATCATCCAACTCGAGAAACCCTATTGGAATGGGGAATTGATTATATCGAGATTATTAACGATGATTCTCAACCTGAAAATGTCTTCGATCAAGAATCCTATGATTTTTGTATGGAACATATGGGAGAAATTGGAATGCTTACTGGTACAGATATGCATAAACCAGATGATTTATTAGGTGGGGGTGTTCATGGCTGGACGTTATTAAACCTTAAAGAATTTACCGAAGAAGCGTTATTAGAAGAATTAAGAAAGAAAAAAACCAAAATTCTTTATTCAAAAACACCTTATCTGGATCCAAGAACTACTAAAGTAGTATAGTCAATTAGTTACTTTTTAAATTTAAGTTCTACCAAATTCTTGGATCAATCATCAAGGCGAATGATAAAGTTATAAATAGCTACAGAAATTTTATGCTGCAGTGTAGATATAAGTAATAGAAAATTTCAATTGAAAAATCTTTTTATTTTATAAATATATTTAGAGATATGGATGAAAACTTCGTAATAAAAACAAAAGCTCTCACAAAATATTATGGTAAATCTCGTGGAATTGAGAATTTAACATTTGAAGTAAAAAAAGGTGAGATCTTTGGGCTGCTCGGACCAAATGGAGCTGGGAAAACCACCACAATTAGGATTTTACTTGATTTCATTCGACGAACTTCGGGAGAAGCTCAAGTATTTGGATTGGATGTGAAGCAACATAGCACCGAAATTCGACGGAGAACAGCATATTTACCTGGTGACTTGGGATTCTATAAAGACAAAACGGTGCGAAAAAATCTTCAATTCCTTTTAAAGATGTATAACAAACCTGTACCCAATAGAAAGATTGAGGAGTTGGCAGAGCGTATTGACTTAGCTTTAGACAGGAAAGTGAAAGAACTTAGCAAAGGGAACAAGCAAAAGATCGGAATTGTCCTTACTTTTGCGCCAGAAACTGAGCTACTAATAGTTGATGAGCCAACCTCGGGTTTGGATCCTTTTATTACGGCCGAATATTACAAAATTCTTTACGAACTGCAAAAAGATTTTGGCACGACGGTTCTTTTAAGCTCTCATTTACTCGGGGAAGTCGAAAAAGTTGCCCATCGCGTTGGAATTATTCGAGAAGGAACGATTGTGGAATTAGATTCCGTTCAAAGTTTGAAAAAAATCGCCTTAAAAGAAATTACGATCGAATTTCCCACCGGTTTGGAGCTTCAAAAATTTAACTCTAAAATCCCAACCGGAATTGTTGATAACTTAAAAACAAGCGAAACGAGCGTTTCTCTTACAATTTCTCGCGAAAATCTAACCGAAATCATAGAAATTCTAGGACAGGTTGGAAAGGTAAGCGATTTAGAGATTCATAGTCCCGACCTCGAGGACATTTTTATGAAATATTACGAAACAAGTTCGAGCAGCGCTGGTTCTTTAGAAAAAGAGAACATTAAAGCTAAGGGGTTGATGGATTAGATGGGTCAATTGCTAACAATAGTGAAAGAATATTTAAAAGACAAAAAGTGGGCGACCATTCTTCTTGGGGGAATTACAGGATTGCTTGGGCTTTTTACAATATATATATTCAGCGATTTCGATTTGGAAGCCTTAGATTCTCTTATAGCTATGTTCCCAGAAGGTATGTTAGATTTTTTTGGGGGAATGGTTGCCATGACTAATCCTTATGGTTGGCTTACCATTGAGGTATTAAGCTTTATTTGGTTGTGGGCGGGAATATATTTGGTTTTTTCTGCCAGTTCGCTTCTATCGCAAGATATCGAAGAAAAAACCATCGAGTTGTCCTTGTCAAAACCAATAACTCGAACCAAATATTTGGGTAGTAAAATTGTTTCACTATACGTGATTATAACAATTATGATGGCTTTGACGTTTCTTATCATCTCTGGAACGATCGCAACTTCTCAGATCTTCATAGACGAGGGCCTTTATTGGGACCGCGTGGGGGGGACTTATGTTATAGTTGTCCTGTTTTTAAGTGCTTTATCTATGATAGCCTTTTTCAGCTCGACAATTTTCCTTAATACAAAGAAAGCAATGGTAATAGGCATAGTCGCGCTCTTTTTGATGTTTTTTATCGATGGGTTTTATTCTTACATGGAAGAGATCGAAAACTTGAAGTATTTTACGGTGTTCTTTTATTACAATCCCATCGATTATCTCGTATACGCGGATATAGATTTATTTATTCGGGACATAATTGTGTTAGCGTCGATAAATGCCGCGCTCGTAATCGGAAGCCTCATAGTTTTCAACAAAAAAGACATTCCAAATTAACATTCTTTTATTTTTCAAATAAGCGCTCGTGCTATCAATGTCAATCTCGTAAAGTTTAGCAAAATAATTCGATCGCTTTCATTTTTCTTTTCACTATTTTAAAAAAGTATTGTTATTAATATTATAACCCCTAAAATTATACAATTAGTATTACAATAGCGTTTGAAAAAATTTATAAAAATTTATAAAAAAAAGTACGGTGTAATTTATAATGATAAAAGAATTTAATTGGGATTTTCCTTATTCTTCTCAACGAATGCCAATATTAGCTAAAAATATAGTATCTACATCTCAACCCCTTGCTTCTCAAGCGGGGTTAAATATGCTTAAAAAAGGAGGGAATGCGGTAGATGCAGCAATAGCAACTGCCATAACATTGTCAATTGTCGAACCAGTTAATAATGGTATTGGAAGTGATGCTTTTGCTATCATATGGGATGGAAAAAAATTAAATGGGTTAAACGCTTCTGGTAAATCTCCAGCAGCATGGACAGTTGAACATTTTTCTCGTTATAAATCAATGCCACTTTTAGGATGGGATTCTGCGACGATTCCAGGAGCAGTTTCAGCTTGGGTTGAGCTTTCAAAAAAATACGGGCAATTGAAGTTTAAAGAATTATTTGAACCCGCAATAAAATACGCTGAGAAAGGGTTTTTAGTGTCGCCAATAACCGCAAAACTATGGAAGCAATTGGCAACTATGTATAAAAAAAGAAAATTCCCGGAATTTCACGAAACTTTCCTCCCAGAGGGGAGGGCTCCCGAGCCAGGAGAATTATTTATAAACCCGAATCAAGCAAAGACATTGAAAGAAATTGCAGAAACAGAAGGAGAATCTTTTTATAGTGGAAAAATAGCAAAAAAAATTGTAAGCCATGCTATGGATACTGGCGGATTAATAACGCTTGAAGATCTAGAGAATCACGAGGTAAAATGGGAGCTTCCAATAACTATGGGTTATAAAGGTTTAACTTTACATGAATTACCTCCAAACGGTCAAGGCTTAGCTGCGTTAATAGCACTTGGTGTGTTAAAAAGCTTTGATATTAGTCAATACGACCTTGGTTCTCCAGAGTCAATCCATTTGCAGATAGAGGCGATGAAACTAGCTTTTTCTGATGCATATCGATATATTTCAGATAAAAAATTCTTGGAATTTGACACTTCCCTATTGCTTAGCACTGAATACCTAAGGAATAGAGCGAA
>JAUWNA010000331.1 GCA_030612905.1 Promethearchaeota archaeon | reverse complement strand
GCTAGAGATATACGATAATAATATTACCGAGCTTAAGGAATTAGAATCATCAACCGAACTTATAAAATTAGAACTTCATGGGAACCAAATAAAGGAAATAAAAAATTTGGAATTATTAACTAATCTCCAGGCTCTGCGCCTTGATCGCAATCAAATTTCAGAAATTAAAAATTTGGAGACTCTAACCAACTTGCATCTTTTATTCCTTGATCACAACCAAATTACTGAAATTAAGGGCTTGGATACATTAGATAAGCTAACTAATATAACTCTTAATGATAACAAGATAACAGAGATTAAGGGGCTTGAAATGCTAGTAAATCTAGAATCCTTATATCTCGACTCGAATCAGTTAACAGATTTGCATAATTTAGAATCTTTAGAAAAACTTGAAAAACTTAAACTTCTATATCTAAATTTCAATCCAATAGAAGGAGAAGAAAAGAAATTTGAGACAGATGTCCAGGACTTTGAAGTAGACAAGGTAAGAGAATTTTTAGCGTCTTACAAGAAGTGGAAACAAGGAAACGGAAAATAATTAATTATTTTTTTTTAAATTTCTTTTATTAATATTTGAATAGTAATTTATCCAATGTTAATTTTGATGGAGAATATGATTAATCCTTGAAGTATTTCGCTAAAAACCATATTTCAAAAACCAAACCTACTAAACCTACAGCAAAAGGAGCGATGTAGTGTACGCTTTCTGCAAGAAACCCTCCAATCGCTCCAGTAGGCATCATACCCATCCCTCTGATAAACTGTACAATTCCATAAGATTCGGCTTTTCTGCTATCGTCTAAATTAGTTAAGGTCATCTGTTCAGAAGGGATAAAAGTAGTGACTGACATTCCAAAAAATATTTCTCCAATGATTAATCCAAGAAAAGCGAATCCTGTAATCCCTTGTGACCACAAAACCGAAATCATAATATTCATGGAAAAAAATATCATACCAAAAAACTGGCTTATAATTAAACTCTTTTTTTTCCCAATCTTATCTGCAATTCTTCCAGCGGGAATCTGGAAAACCATATTCGATATGTGAAACCATACAGCTATAGAAGCGATTTCTGAGATTGTAAAATGATAATAAGTAGTCAATCCTGCGTTATATATAGATAACGCTATACCCCATACAAAAACATCTAACGTGAAGAAAAAAGTAGCTACCTTTATTTTGGGGTTTTGAAAGAGTTTAGAAGCTTTTTTCTGTTTTAGGTCTACGGTTTTTAATAAATCTAATTCTCTGTGTTTATCAATAGCCTTTGGACTTCTAATAATAAAAACTAGAATAATCCACTCTATTATTAGAATGATTATGAAAACTTGAAAATAGAATTGAGAACTAAACCCTAAATCAAGCATAACTAAGGATGTACCACCAATACTTCCTCCAAAAAATGCGAAGAACACAAGACCGTACATTATTCCCTTTTTTTTCCCACCGCTGTTTTCAGATACGAACAATTGAAAATTTAAACTGTTAACCATGGCTCCCAGCATATAAGTAAGCACTCCAACTATAAGAATCGGGATACTATTTGTAAAGATTAATATAATTAATCCAAAAGCGTAAATTGGGGGGCCAAATAACCATATTTTCTTAAGACCATATTTATCAGATAATTTACCAATAAAGGGCATTGGTAAAAATTGCATTATGCTTGAAATTGAAATTATAACACCTGTGAAAAAGAGAGAACCTGTTAAACTTACTATGAAAGGTTGGAGAACAACATTAAAAGCACTAAATCCAAATCCATGTATGATATTCATAACGATCTGGGACCACAGATTTCTCCTTCTTACTCGGTCTGATCTATCCGTTGTGGAAATGCTTTCCGATATTTTTTCTCCTCTTTTCATTATATTTTTAAATGGAACATGGCATAAATCGTTTGGCTTCAAGGAACTTTAACAAATTTATAAAAAAAGATGGAACTAAGAATAAAAAAATTAATATAAACAATTTGGTATACTTTTATTTAAAACAGAAAAATTTACAATAAAATGTATCAAATTGAGAAGCTTCTAAAAAAATTAAAAAATTAGATTATTCTATTCTCATAACCTTTTGTTCTTTCCTAATAATAGGGATTTTGATGTTAATCTTCTATAGCCAAATTCTATCAGCAGTTGCTAGGTTTGCCTATTTATCGTTAGGAGCAGAATCTTTTTGAATTATCAAAATGTAATTATTGTAAATCCTTTTTCAATATAACTTAGGTTTTTAAGTTTAAATTTAGCCTTTCTTTACACAATTCGATGGCATTCTGATTGATATCAACACCAATCCATTTTCTATTTAACTTATTGGCAACTGATAAAGTTGTTCCAGAACCACAGAAAAAATCAGCAACGATATTTCCTTCATTTGAAGACGCTAAAATTATACGTTCGAGTAGTTTTTCTGGTTTTTGAGTAGGATAACCTAAATATTCCTTCGATCTCGTAGTTGTTTGAAAAGAATAAATGTCGTTCCATACGTCACCAACTAATGTTCCGGGTCTTTCGTCTAAGTATTGTCTACCTCCTCGGCGTTTTCGATACAATCGTCCGTCTTTGTCTTTATATCTAAACATTTTTTTAATGTATTCTTCTCGATATGGTAAATATTGTTTATGAAAAGTGAAAATAGGTGATTTAGTGTAATACATTATTGTATCGTGCTGGCGTACCCAACCATTTACTTGACTTTTAAATCCCGAAACGCTTCCCACATTCCAAATGATTTCTCTTCGAAAATTTTTTCGCCCAAAAATTTCGTCACAAATAGGTTTCAAGTCAAATTTTGCGTTCGTATCGCAATGCAAGTAAAAACAACCAGTTACTTTAAGGATACGATACATTTCTTTAATTCTTAATTTCATAAAATCTATATATTCATCTAATGATTTCCATAAATCAGAGAAATCCTTGTAATCGACGCCACTGTAAAAAGGAGGATCGATATAGATAAGATCGATTACTTCTGAATCCAGTTTTCTCATAAATTCTAAGTTTTCTGCGAGATAGACAATATTTAACTTCATGCGAGAATTAAATAGGAATGAACATTAATGCAATTATGATAAAAAAAGAACGGTTAAATAAGAATTTCTTGGATGAGTTCCAAGATTACGATTTTTCAAAAATAAAAGAAAATAAAATCTTTTTAGTGGGTTCCATGCGATTTAAGGATTATTTTATTAAGATCGAGTCAATTTTACAAATTAATTATAAAAAACTTGTCGAAATCTGTTCGGTTGATGGATTATTAAATAAAGAAAGCTTTTCTGTGGAAGAATGGGATAATCTCCAAGAGATTGCCCTAAGAAAACTACACCATCAAGACGCAATTTTAGTACTTGATGTCAATAATTATATTGGGGACCAATCAAAAGAAGAGATTGAATATTTTCAAGTAAAACTAAAAAAGCCAGTATATTATTTTTCCAAACTTAAATTAAATTAATTTTTAATTTTCTTTTTATCAAGGATTCTCCGTCTATTCGATAAATAAGTCTCTTAAAAATCAATAATTTGGTGAAGT
>JAUWNA010000211.1 GCA_030612905.1 Promethearchaeota archaeon | reverse complement strand
TGTTTACGCGATATTTACAATTAATTTATTGGCAGTTGTTGACTTTAATCCGGGCGTTTTCCTAATTCCATTTTTACCTTTTTTACTAATTGTCATGGCTGTTCCGGCATTTGTTATATTAGATATCACAGCAAAACATAGAAAGAAATACATGCTAAAAATTGCTAAAAAATTTGGAATTACTGAACCTTTAACAAATCCTTTAGATATAGGTAATAAAGAATCTCCAATGAGATAATTACAAAATAAAATCTAATTTTTTATTTCAAAAAGATATGTAATATTAAATAAAATTAATTCCAATTATTATTATTAAATTATAAAATAAAGTAATTAAAGTGAAAGCTAATAACATAATAATTGTACCTGAAACTCATTGGGACCGTGAAACTTTATATAATTAATATTTAAAGCACGATTGGTATCTCCCGTTTCAAGAGTATAGAGGAAGACTAGTTCTCATGATGGACAAGCTCTTGGATATCCTAAGAAGCGATCCAGATTATAAAAATTTCACTCTTGACGGACAAACGATTCCGATAGAGGATTATCTTGAAGTTCGACCCGAATTTGAAGATGAGATTAAAAAATACGTAAAAGAAAGGCGGCTTTCGATTGGACCTATGTATATTTTACCGGATGAGTTTTTGGTAAGCGGTGAATCGTTAATTAGGAACTTAATAATTGGACACCAAATTGCTAAGAAATTTGGAAGGGTTATGAAAGCAGGTTATATCCCTGATCCATTTGGTCACATCGCTCAATTACCTCAAATACTTCAAGGATTTGAAATCCCTTCGATTTTATTCTGGCGAGGCTTTGGTAACGAATTTGAAGAAGACAACTTGAACATTGAATTTAATTGGAATTCTCCTGGAAATTCTAGTTCGATTTTGGGGATCTTTTTAAAGCAAAGCTACGGTTCGGTTGCTGATCTTAACTTATCAAAAAAAAGCGGAAAATATAAACTGGCGCTTCACAAGATAAAAAGGGTTGTCTCCGAGTTCGAGAAATTCACAGCTACGCCCTATGTTCTTTTAAATAACGGTTCAGATCATTATGAAGCTCGACCGGAAATTCCTGAAATAGTAAAGCAATGGAACGAAATGTATCCCGAGAAACTTTTAGAGCAAAACGATTTTGAATATTACGTCGATAAAGTATTAAGCGGTAATCCACAGTTAAAATCGTTTAAAGGAGAATTAAGGGGTGGAAAGTACGCACATCTACTTTCAGGGGTATTTTCAGCTCGCATGTGGATCAAGCAGAGAAACACAGCGATCGAATATCTGTACGAAAAATATACGGAACCCTTATCAACAATTATATGGACTCTCGATATATATAAGAAATTTAATTACCCTCAAGCTTATATGCTAACTGGAATCAAGTGGTTGATCAAAAACCATCCCCATGACAGCATTTGTGGGTGTAGCATTGATCAAGTTCACAACGAAATGGAGACAAGATTTGATTGGGCGGAGCAAATCGGTAATGAAGTGTTTAAAAATTCAATGTTATATTTATACGATTTGATTGCAGTTGAGCAAAACGAGAAGAAAATCCCGATCGTAGTATTTAATCCTCTTCCTTGGAAACGGAAAGATGTCGCAAATTTTAACGTAATATCTTACACTAAAAAAGCTGGCTTTAAAAATCCCGATGCTTTCAAAATTATCGACTCCGAAGGAAACGAGATCTCATACCAATACGTTCAAATCGGCGAAGAACCAAGATATAGATTAATTGGGACTGTAAGTTATTATTGTTCGTTTTTAGCCGAGGTACCTGCTTGTGGATACAGGTGTTATTATATCGTACCAGGAGAGAAACCAGAAGAATCTGTAGTAAAGAGCGAACAATTGAAGTTAGGTATAAATAGCTTAGAAAATCAATTTTACAAAATCGACATAAGTTTTAAAGGGAAAATCGATGTTTTAGATAAGGAAAGCAAAACTTTGTACGAAAATATTTGTTATTTTGAAGATGTAGGAGATTGGGGGGATGAATATGACTTTTCTGGACCATATGAAAATCAAACTGATCTAAAATTCACCTCAGAAGATCTGAATGTTCTAGAAATAACACCGTTTTTAGACGGGTTAACCCAAAAAACGATGAAAATAAGAGCAAATCTCAATTTACCTAATTCATTAACCGATGATAGGTATAGTAGAGACGAATATCTAATTTCAAACTTAATCGATATCTATATAACGGTATATAAGGACATTAAACGAATTGATTTTAAAATTGAATTAGAAAATAATAGTAAAGACCACCGAATACGAGTACTATTTCCTTCAAGAATTAAATCTAAAAATGTAGATTCCGATAGCCATTTTTACGTCATTTCGCGAGGTGTTGAGATGCCTAAATCTGAGAGATGGGCTCAACAGCCTTTACCTACTAACCATCAGAAGGATTTTGTCTCTATTAACGATACATCAAGAACTTTTTCGGTTATAAACAAAGGATTACCCGAATATGAAGCAATTGTCAATAAAGACGGAACGATTTCATTGGCAATTACTTTACTGCGGTGTATTGAATGGCTTTCAAGACACGACTTTACTTCGAGAAGGAGTAACGCAGGTCCGGACTTAAATACTCCCGAAGCTCAATGCCTTGGCAAGCATACTTTCGAGCTTTCTCTTGTTATCGAAGGAAACAAACCTAATTGGTTATCTTCGAACGCTCACATAAAAGGTAAAGAATTTAACAACCCTTTTGAGGTAGTGGTTCCCTCAATAGTTAGAACTTCGATAAGAGCTTCGAAAAAAGTTATCTTAGCCCCTCTTGGAATCATCTCATATTTTCAAACAGCAATTAATCAACCTTTAAAACCTTATTTACCTGCTGAATTAAGCTTCCTTGAAATCGATAACAAAAAAGTAATGCTTAGTGCTTTGAAGAAATCGGAGGAAGGAGAGTTTTTAGTCGTCAGAGTCTATAACATCTCACCAACCACTCAAAAAGCAAGGTTGACGTTACACGAGAAGACTTCCATCAAGAGCGCAGATATCGTAAACTTTTTGGAAGAAAAGCCTAAAAACGAAATTAAGGCAAAAATTGTTTCAAGTAAAGGGAATCATCTTGATTTAACTTTGGAACCGCACGTAATAGTAACGATAAAACTTGATCTTGATAATAGCTATTAAAAAAAAATTAAATAAAAAAAAATTAGTTTTATTTTTATCTATTAATCCGTTTAACAAGCCATTTAGGCATAACCAGCGATAAATAAGATAAAATATAAAAAATTATAGCAAATATCCAAGCAACATAAACAAACTCAGAGTAACCGGGATGATCGAATAGTTGTATCATTAGAGTATCCCCTATAAACATAAGAAAGAAAAGTATCATAGAGATCATGGAATAAAATAATAAGTTTAAGCCTGTAGAAGTTATCTTGTCATCTGTTTTTTTCATTGCCTTGCGACATGTTATGGCGATTAAAACATAAATAACGTATGAATATAATATTAGACTTAATGTTGAGTATATTCTAATATTTAGTAAACCTTCGTAGTCTTCAGGAGGCACCCCCCACCAATTCCAAGGTAAAAAGAGCATAATGAATACACCCATCCCTATAATAAATAAAGGGATAAGCACCTTTCTTCCTTTTTCTGTTATCTGACTCACGAAAATAAACAAAAAGAAATCTGCAAAAAGAACCATACCATAAGCAAAAGGTAAAGAGAATCTATATATTTCTTTATAAAATCCCGTAATTACGGCTTCAGATAAGCCTATTGTAAGTCCTATCAAAGCTGTAGTTAAGAAAATAAAAACGAGAGTCAAATATAAGGGAGCAGGTACTTTCCTTTCGCGCCATTTCAAAAACATTTTTATTGTAAGTAGGATCCCTAGCCCAGAAAGTAGTAGATAATAAAAAAAGAGTGGCATTACACGCACTTCAAATGGAGTATAACTCATATATATTGATTAAATTTTCGCAATTTAAAATTTACTTTTATTTTTTAAAAATCTCTAAATCCACTTTAAAATATTTCTAATTTTAATAATATTGGTTATGTGATACTCTTTTTATAGTATCATCAACTTTTTAGCTAACTTCTGAATAAAATAAAAGGTCGAAAAACTTGTGAAAAATTTTGATATTATTGTTATAGGCGCAGGACCAGGAGGTTCTGTTGCAGCTAAAGTAGCCTCTGAAAACGGATATTCGACCTGTATCCTTGAAAAAGAAATGCTTGGTGAGAGAGGAAGATATAAAGCGTGTGGAGGAGCTACTGCTTGGGAACTAATAGAAGAAATTAATTACCCAGAAGAAAAAATTGGTAGGGTAATTGAATCTTTAGAATTGCACCATGTTGACGGCGAAACTTATTCTAAAAAAGGTAAAGGCGCTGTCGTTTGGCGCAGTACTTTTGATAAGTTTTTAACTGACATGGCTGTCGATAGTGGAGCCTTTTTAAAAGAGAAAGAGGCTATGATTGACATTGAAAAAGTTGATGATTTTTACAAAATCAGCACTGTTAAAGATAAATATACTGCAAAATATATAATTGCCGCTGATGGCGTTACTTCGCCTACTTTAAAATTGTTGAATTGGCCTTTTTTTAAAAGTGAAGACTTAATTTTAACAATTACTAAAGAGATG
>JAUWNA010000203.1 GCA_030612905.1 Promethearchaeota archaeon | reverse complement strand
TTATGATAATAAATTAAATTTAAGTTTAATAAATAATAAATTCTGGCCTTCTTTTAAAAATAAGCAAATATAATCATTAATTATTTTTAGGTTCTAATATTAGAAAAATTAGATATATTCATTTTAAAATCGT
Source organism: Promethearchaeota archaeon (assembly GCA_030612905.1). Lineage (GTDB taxonomy): Archaea > Asgardarchaeota > Lokiarchaeia > Sigyniarchaeales > SOKP01 > SOKP01. The sequence continues at coordinate 4,670 of JAUWNA010000203.1, read as the reverse complement.
AAAATTATGTGTCTCGCTATCCCTGGAAGGATTATCCAGATTAACGTCGAAAAAAGTTCCGCTTTGATCGACTTTGACGGAATACAGCAAAACGTTATTATTGCTTTAATTTTAAACCCGGAAGTTGGAAAATACGTAATCGTACACGCAGGGTACGCCATCGAGCAGATAAACGAAAACGACGCTCTTGAAGCGATTGAGCAGTGGAAAGCGATTGCCGAGGATCAGGACCTTAACTTATCCGATATTATGTAATTAATTCTTTATTGGGAATTATTAGGAAAAAACTCAATTTAAACTATTTCTTCTTTTTCTCTGAAGGTGCCATTACTAAGTATCCCGCGTTTGAGAATAAAGCTATACCAATAAACAATAAAATTACTATATCAAGAATAAAATTGGATTTTCCAAATATATCAAAAAGAAGCGCAATTATCAAGCAAACCATTCCTAAGACCAATAGATTTTCCCTTTTCTTAACCATCTTGAATTCATCCCTCCTTTCTTTAATTATTTTTAATTTTTTTTTGGATTTCTCCAATCCATGAGATCAAATTAAATATTAAATTGGTTTTCTATATAGTATATATAGAGTCTTAAAAAAGGGTAAGGAATAGAAGATAGTCTAAATTCTGTGCTATAAATCAAATAAATCGATTTTGAGTTGCTTCAATTTGCCAAATAGTTTTTTAATATCGCCAATCGCCTTTGAATCTGGATTAAAATCTAATGGGGAAGTTCCATTCAAATCAGCTTTTCCAATCTCGGGGTCGAAAGGAATTGAGTGATATAATGGAACTTTCCAATCTCTAATGCGATCGTTGATAATACTTAATTGAGATTCATCAATCACTTTGTTAATAATAAGATAGATGTTAATTACACCTAATTTTCTCGATAAGTCTATTATTTTAGAGCAAAGGTCTAAAGATTTCTGAGAAGGTTCAGCTATTACTAACATGACATCGATTCCTTTAGCTGTGCCACGACCTAAATGTTCTAATCCCGCTTCGAAATCTACGATTACTACTTCGTCTCTTTTTACAAGCAAATTATACAATAAAGTCCTGATTAAAGCATTTTCAGGGCATAGGCACCCCGAGGCGGGCTCTACAATCCCTCCTAATACGAGTAATTGTAGCTCGTTTGGACCAGTGACTTTAAATCTATCTGGAATATCGGAGACATTTGGAGTTATGTTATAAACGCCTGGACCGGCACCCTTAACAACCGTACGTTCCTCAATCATTTTTTTCATTTCTGAAATCGGGACTATCTTTGATTTGACCGCATCGCTTATTCCTAAAGTATAGCTTAAATTCATCGCTGAATCGTTGTCAATAGCCAATACTTTAAACCCATCTATAGCAAAAAGTCGCGCTAAAGTTCCAGCTATTAAAGTCTTACCCACGCCGCCTTTACCGGCTACAGCAATTTTAATTCTAAATCTACCTTTTTATTAATTATTTGGTTTGTTTTAATTATTTTTTAACTGAAATTAAATTTTTAGGTTAAGTTTAGTAATAATCTGTAGAAGATTGATTATCTTAGATAAAAAATTTGACTAATAATTTATAGTATATTAGTTTAGGAGGAGTCAAAATAGAATTATAAGATTTAACAATTCTTACCCATGTTTTGCATTCTTTTTGATATTTTCATCATTTCATTAAAGATTTTCTCGTTATCTTTCGGATTTTTACAAACAATTAGTTTTTCATTTAAATCTTTTATTTTTATTGTTAAATCTGTAAATTCCTTAGGTGGTTTTAGTCGGTAATGATGGATTAATTCGCCATTATCTTTAACTTCAATATAGACCCATTTATTATCTTTTTGGGACCAATTCCACCTATTACGTGTTAACTCTCTTGCCATTTAATTTTTCACAATTTGTCTAAAATAAATTAACTAGTAATTTTTGATAGTAATCAAATATGTATGAGCTAAAACCTTGTTATTGTTATTATTTTATACGAAGATATATTTATTGTTTTTTAAAAAAAATATTAACGAGTTATTAAGAAACAACGAAAAAATTAAAATCGAAAGTTTTTAAAATTACTAGTTTTAACAACAAGATTTCGAGAGCATTTCTACAGCGGCTTCACGAACGTCAAGGTCATCATCTGTTTGAAGTTCTTTCAATATATCTACCTTTTCAATATTCTCAAAATTCTGTAAAGCTTTAATGAGGTATAACTTTACGATCCAATCGTTGTCTTTAACTAGTCCTTTGAAAGCGTCAAAAACTTTAGGTCCTTTTATGAAGCTTAATACTTTTATAGCGTATGTTCTTAAATCTCTATTGCTCTTACTTAAGTCATCGATAAGTTGGGCAATAATCATGTCCTTAGAATCGTTAGTCAGTTCTTTATACATTTTAAAGAAAAGGGTGGGCGGAAAGTTTTCAAAAACAATCTGGTCGGGCGTTATAACGGGTTCTGCATTATCAAATACATGATCTTCATGAACTTTTAATTCTACTATCAAATCGCTTAATTGTTTGTTAGCGTTTTCGATCTTTTGGAATTTAACGTTTAAAATTTCTAATTCTTCGTCTCTTTCTGAAATTTTCGTAAGAAACTCTTCAATCTTTTGCTTTAAGCTTTCTATAATGGATATATTCGTATTTATAATGTCTTTTAATTCTATATTTTCTACTTCTAACTGAAATAAATCGCCCTTTACTTCTTCTAAATTATCTTCGATTTCAACGCTTTCTGGAGAAGCCTGTTCATGAAATTTTACGGTTTCTTCTATTTTCAGTTGTAAATAATTGACTTTTTCGTGATATTGGTCTGTGTCAAACGTTAACTGATCTATAATTTTATTTGCTTCATCTAATTCGCGGATGTATTGAGTTTTAGCTGCATCATTCTCTTGTAAATTCGTTTTAAGTCTCTCTGTTTCTTGTTTTAGCGATTCAATTTGAACGCGGCTAATCCCGTTTTCTTCGGTTAATTGAAAAATCAGTTTTTTCGCATTTATTAAATCTTGATTTTCATCTCCAATATCAATATCTCCTTCTTCAAAAACGAGTTTTTCTTGCAATTCTTTTATTTTGCTGTTCAAATTCTCGATTTCAAGGCGATTAGTCTCGTTTTCTTCAGTTAATTGCACAATAACTTTGTTTGTGTAAATTAATTCTTCATTTTCTTCGTTAAAATTTTGAGAGTTTTCAAATTCCTTTGATATTTCCGCAATAGTTTGTTGTAGGATTTCAATATCTTTTTCTTTTTTGATTATTTCTTGTCTTTGATTAGTAACCAAATCTTTTAACACGTACATATCTTCCGGGACATTGTTTTCCTTGAATTCAGAAAGTTTAGTTTTTTGGTTTTGAATTATTGTTCTCTGTTCATCGATTGTAAAGTTTAAATTTTGGACTTCTTCTGTTAGACGCCTTATAATGATTTCTAAATCGGAGTGAGCTTTATTTGTGTAATCAACTGAATCTATTAAATCTTTTAATTCTTTACTCATTTTAATAGCGTATTAAAGTTCTAATTTGAATTATTAATAAAGGTTTTGGCTAATAAATCTTTCCTTAATTTGATTTAAGGTTTTTGATCGGATTATTTAAGATAGGTACAAAGCAAAATTAAAAAAAAATTAACTAAATTGTAATTTTACAAAATTTCAATTTTTTGAATTTTATCTCCCTTCTGAATGGAATCAACAATTTTCTTATCTTCAGAACCAATTATTGCTCCAAATATGGTATGCTTATTATTTAAATGTGGCGTAGGGACATGAGTTATGAAAAATTGAGACCCATTTGTGTTTTTTCCCGCATTTGCCATTGCTAAGACACCAGGTTTATCAAAAGTTTTCCCCGATTTAAACTCATCTGAAAAGGGGTAAGATATGTCTTTTCCTTGAAATGGAAATGAATTTATTCCCTTTTCTTTTGGTCCGTGCATCCCAGTACCCGTTGGACAGCCGCCTTGTATCATAAAGTCTTGAATAACGCGATGAAATGACAATCCATTGTAATATCCTCGCTTAGCTAGGTAAAAAAAGCTCGCAACGGTGAGGGGGGCGTCGTCGTCAAAAATTAAAAGATTTATAGTTCCTTTAGTAGTAATTAATTTAATGTTAGTCATAATATTTGTTTTAGTGCGTTATTGCTAAAAATATTTATTAAAAAATACTTTCGAAACCTTAGATTAAACTCTAAAATATAAAAACTTTAAAATTAATAGCTATAAAACACTTAATTAATTAAATTTAAAATCACTTAGCGTCAATGCAAAAATGAACGATACTTCTGATATTTCTTTCTTTTTCAACCCTAAAAGCATTGCAGTTATAGGAGCCAGTGCTACGCCTGGTAAAGTCGGTTATAACGTTTTGAGAAATATCATCGAATCAAAGTACTCTGGCAAAGTTTTTCCTATTAATCCAAAAACTAAAGAAATAATGGGATATAAGGCTTATAAGAGCGTTTTAGAAGTACCAGAGGATATTGATGTGGCTTTATTTGTTATTCCTAGTAAGTTTGTTAGTTCCATCGCAGAGGAATGTGGAAAGAAAGGAATAAAGGGCTTAGTAATTATCACCGCCGGTTTTAAAGAGATCGGGGGCGAAGGAATAGCTCGTGAACAGGACCTAATTAAAGTTGCAAATAAGTATGGTATGCGAATTATTGGACCAAATTGTTTAGG
>JAUWNA010000201.1 GCA_030612905.1 Promethearchaeota archaeon | reverse complement strand
TGTAAGGGTATCCATGATATACTTTGCGAACTCTTCGCCAGTAGCTCCGTTTTCTCGCCCAGTAATTATTATTTTCTTTTCTAGCGTTGCACAAATATCAAGTGCCATTTCGAGTTTTTTCGCTTTTCCAGCAAATCCTATGTGGTTCATAAGTAAAGCCGCTGCTTTGATAATACTCGAAGGATCAGCGTATTGTGCCCTTCCTTCGTCTACCATACGGGGGGCTGAACCGTGAATTGCTTCAAACATAGAATATTGTTTTCCAATGTTCGCAGAGCCCGCAGTTCCAACGCCACCTTGAATCTGAGCCGCCTCGTCTGTAATGATATCCCCATAGAGGTTCGGAGCAACAAAAACTCTAAATTGACTCTGTCTTGCTGGATCTATTAGTTTAGCCGTCATAATGTCAATATACCAATCGTCCCATTCTACATCGGGATAATCCTTTGCCACTTCCTCTGCTAAAGCAAGGAATTTTCCATCAGTAGCTTTTACAACGTTTGCTTTGGTAACTACTGTGACTTTGTTAATATCGTTCTTTTTAGCGTAATCAAAGGCTAATCTGATAATCCTATCTGCTCCTTGCGATGTAATGACTTTAAAATCAAAGGCTAAATCGTCAGTGATGTTTATGCCTTTAGAACCTAATACGTAAGCACCCTCGGTATTTTCTCTGAAAAACATCCAATCGATGTTTTTTTCAGGTACTTTAACTGGGCGAACGTTTGCAAATAGATCCAATTCACGACGCATGGTTACATTTGCACTTTCGATGTTTGGCCATTTATCTCCCTTTCTTGGTGTTGTAGTGGGCCCTTTTAATAACACATGACACTTTTTTATTTCTACTAACACGTCGTCAGGGATCGCTTTCATTACTTTTGCTCTGTTTTCAATCGTCAATCCTTCAATTACTCTAAGCTCAACTTGTCCATTCTCTATCTCTTCTTTTAACAAGAATTCCAGTACGGCTTGCGCGTGTTTTGTAATAAATGGTCCGATACCATCGCCCCCAACGAGTCCGATGATTATAGGTTTTATCGCTGTGTAATCAACCCAATCTCCAGCCTTTTTCATTCGCTCTACTCTTTCTAATTGCTCTTTTACAAGTTTTTCAAAGTGGATTTTCGCATTTTCAATAATCTTATCCATTTTTGTTTTCCCTATTTCTTTTACTTTTTACTTTTCTATTATTCTATAGTATGTGTAGCTTATTTTTTCATATAAATTTTTACCATTAATATCCAATGGGAAAGAGTTCCCTTAAGATATAGATTCATTAATTATGAATCAGTAATAACTAATGAAAAATTTTAAGGAAAGAATTATATATCTATAGCTCTATAGATTATACATGAATACATCAATACAAATTAAAAAAGATACATTGGAAAAATTAAAACGATTAAAAAAAATAATAAAAGCTTCTACTTATGATGATCTTATAAATGAACTCATTAATAAAGCTCAAAATGTTCCTGATACAATGTTTGGTATCGATAAGGGAAAGATAAAAAAATTTTCAAAAGAGGATAGAATTGCTTTCCGAGAATATTGAATATTTATTGGACACATATGCCTGGGTTGAATATTTCATAGGTAGTGATGAGGGAAAAATAGTTGAAAAACTAATAAAATCAGAAAAAATCTATACTTCGATTATTTCCATAGCAGAATTATCAGATAAATATTATCGAGAAGGTTTAACGGATGAATGGGAGGGTCGTTATAAATTCATCGTTTCGAAATCAAATATTATACTTTGTACCATGGAAATTGCTAAAAATGCTGGTCCAAGAAAATGGGAACTACGTAAAACAATTAAAAAGGTCGGACTTGCAGATGCGATAATAATTGAAACTGCGTTTCAGAAAGAACTAATAGTTATCTCAGGAGATCCTCATTTTGAAGGTTTAGATAATATTCTGTTTTTAAAAAAAAAGAAATAGAGTGAAAATTTTATGGAAAAAAGATTCTGAACGCTAATTCAGAATTCAGAATCAGTTATTTTATGTAAAAAAATATAAGTTAATCCGTAAATAGAATTTCGTCCCAAGGTTGTCTATAGAGGCCTGCGCGTTGGCGTTTCTGATCAAATACATGTCCCATCATTCCAATTGAGCGCCCAAGTACAAATAATCCGTTTAGAGCTTCACTAAAAATCACATCTTCAATTTCTTCTTCAGTGAAATCTAGGTTTTCTAGCAAATCCAGAAAGGTTATACCGATACAGCCGTCTACATTCAATATTAAATTATTTCTTTTGGAAGTAGTAAGTTTCTCGACTTCAAGAGCGTAATCAATGTGTGGATGTTTTTCAAAGTTTTTCAAGACAAATTCTTTCAATAATTGAACTCGTACATCAGGATTTTGAACTGATTTTATTCTATGGCCGATTCCAGGGATGTTAATCTTCACGACATCTTTCATATAACCCATAAATTCTAAGGGCGTCATCTCTTTTTGTAAAGCTACCCTGAAGTATCTAGCTGCGTTTGAAATTGCTCCTCCGAATCTCGGCCCGATCGTGAGAATTCCTGAAGCAAGCGACGACATCAAATCTTTACCTGCGCGAGCTGTGATAATTGCGTTGTGAGCTCCTGAAACCGCGGGACCGTGGTCGGCTGTCAATTTAATTACCATCTCGATAAACTCTTGAGCAAACTCTGGTAACTCTCTTTTAAACCATAAAAGGCCAATCACATACCCAATTGATCTGTTTTCTCTGATTATTTTGTCTAATCCAATCCCAGCAAAAGTTGGCACATCACCTCTATCGTCTGAAATAGTCACTACTACATCGGTCGGTCTTCTTACTTTTCCTAAGCGAATCGCAGTATTATAGTCCAGTGGAACTTCTGGAGGTACGAATTCTTCAACGGGGTCAATCTTACCTTCCTTTTTTAAATTTTCAAATGTTTTTCTAATTTCTTTGTCGAAATCTTCGTATGAATCTGGAACGATAGCGCCAACCTCTCTTAACGCGCGGTTTTTAGCGTCAGCAGTTTCTCTTGCGCTATCTGCCATAGCCCCTGCGTGACCAAACTGCAATCCCTTAGGCAGTAGTTTTGCTGCTGTCCCCGTTACCCACACAACTATAGGTTTTGTTATCTTTCCGTTTTTCAATGCGTCTACTATCGCGTACTCGTCAGTTCCACCAATCTCACCTAAAGCTACTAACATTTTAATTTTAGGGTTTGCTTCGTATCGCATAAGATGATCAATCAATCTTGAACCAGGATATCTATCACCGCCGATAGCAATGCCTTCAAATACCCCATCGGTTGTTTGACTTATCATAAAATTCATTTCGTTGCTTAAGCCACCTGATTTTGAGACGAAGCCAACTGAGCCTGGTCGATATAGTTTGGAAAGTTTAATATTTTCTAAAGTTCCCGCTGTATTTCCAATTTTAAAAGCCCCCGCAACAATTCCTCCTACGGTAGCTGGGCCAATAATATTCTTCTTCCTCTCTTCTGCGATTTTTATTAATTCTCGGCTTTGTCTTTCAGGGATGCCTTCAGCAATGATTACTACTGTGCGAATTGTATCAGATTCAAGAGCTTCTTTACTAGTTTCATAGGACGATCTAAAGGAAGCAAAATTTATCATTACATCAGCGTTAGGGTGTTTTTTCATTGCTAAATCAAGCGTTTTATAAATAGGTATAACTATTTCTTTATTCCCATAAAAAACCTTGTGATAGCTAACTGCAGCAGTTTGAGTAGGTCTAATTATTGCAGCTACTGATTGTTTTTCTCTTTTACTCACAAAATCAAAATCAAGCATTCTTTGGATAGGATTCCTTTGAAATCCGTAGATAATCGCTTGTGTATTCCTATTAAAAAGTTCATAATCTTCCATTTTAAGCCCCTCCTACGTTTTCTGCTTGTTTTATTAAATCGACAACCCTAGTCATATGAGTGTATCTATCGTATACTTCGATTGGAATGCCAGTCTCCTCTCCAACCTGCTTCATAAGTTCAAGTCCTTGCTTTTCGTTAGGTCCACCTCTTCGCACGTAAATTTTAACTTTGGCTTTTTTCAGTTTTTCAACTGAATTCTTAATTGCACTAACGATTCCAGTAAAGGTAGCTTTTACATCAGTAAAATTAGCAATCCCTCCACCAATTATGAGATACTTTGATCTCCCTGCGATATCAGGTGTTTCTGTAATGAGATCTATGATAGTTTGAGCGTAAATTTCAGTATATTCTCGTGATGGATTCCCAGAATATTCTCCATAATTCCCTAATTCTTCTCCAAATCCTAAGTCCACGATCGTATCGGTATAGATAACTGAAGCCCCTCCTCCAGCAACCATAGTCCAAACTCGACCAACTGGATTCAGAACTTTTAATTTGAGGGATGCCCCTGTTTTTTCATCTAATTCCCGTATATACGCTTCTTTTTCAGACATAACTTGCCCGAAAGCAGTAGGAAATTCAATCGGCTTGTTAGGATCCCCCCATGTGTCCGCGTGAAGAAACATAGCGGTATCATCTAATCTAGCTTTAACATCTAATGGAACAACTTTGTTGTCTTGAGCGATTGCGAAAGGATTGATTTCAAGAAAAGTAAAATCCTGATCGACAAACACTTGATAGAGTCCCCTAATAAAAGACATTAACACGCCTTTAGAGTCTCCTAAATCTGGCAATCTACTCTCTAAATCAAAGGATCTAATATCAGTTCCAATAGGTATTGGTACGTGAATAACCTTATCCCAATTTTCCTCCACGTAAATGCCACCCTCGAAACTGAAATGGATCACATCACCTTCTCTTTCGGTTGTTATAGAAACATAATATTCTTTTTCGTGAGGAATGAAAGGTTCGACAAGTAAACGCTTTAATGCACCT
>JAUWNA010000290.1 GCA_030612905.1 Promethearchaeota archaeon | reverse complement strand
AAAGTTGCTCTATGACCACATCCAGGACATAGAATGGGAAGCCTTGGAGGTATAATCATTATATTTTCTGGCACAGGTACTTTTTCGTAGGACAATCCAACCAAACTAGCAATATTTTCTAAGTAAATTTCTGCTGAGAATTCGCCATTTTGAGGAAACAAGTCTTTGCCATGAATTATGAGTTCTTTTGAGATGCCCTCTTCGAATGCTAATTGCTTTAAGATATTTTCAATAAATGGCTCTAGCTCCTCAACAACTACAATTTCATCCGTAGAATTGAATAATTTTTTGATTAGTTTTTTAGGTGGAGGATAAACTAATCCAAGTTTTAAAATTGATACTTTATCAGTAATACCGAAATAATTAAGAGCATCTAACAATTGAGAGTATGGTATGCCAGCAGCAACAAATCCATATCTAACACCGTTAATTTTCTCTTTTGATAATTTTAACGAGTTAAAAGGAAATTCGTCAGCAAATTCAGAAATATCTTCTATTCTTTCTAACAATCTAACACGCAAAACTCGTGAGTGTGATGGCAAACAAACCCATCTGGAACGATCCCAATCAAAACCGTAATTGCGATTAATTTTATTAACTTCTCCAAGAATAACGTCCCCTCTCCCGTGGTTCAACCTGGTTGTAGTCCGAAATAATACTAAAGAGTGATATTCTTCCGAAAAATCAAAAGCGTATTTTATCATATCTTTTGCTTCTTGTGGTGTTGCGGGTTCAAACACGGGTACTAAAGCGTGAAGTCCAAAATATCGATTATCTTGTTCATTTTGAGAAGAAAAGCAATTAGGATCATCTGCCGAGATTACAACCATTCCACCTCGAGCTCCAGCATAACATGCTGTCATAAACGCATCTGACGCAACATTTAACCCAACGTGCTTCATTACCGCAACTGAGCGTACATTTGACATAGATCCGCCATATGCTACTTCAAAACCTACTTTTTCGTTAATACTCCATTCTAATTTGAGATGTGGAAAATATTTTTGCATTTCAGCTAAAGCTGGCAATATCTCAGAGGATGGTGTGCCAGGATATCCCGCACCAATGACAACACCCGCTTCCAAAATTCCGCGAGCAATTGCTTCGTTACCTAACATAACGATTTTTTTTCCGGGATTGTCTTCGGCATAATATGGTTTACTCATTAAAATCCCTCCTTATGTTTTTTCCTTTTTCAATTCCCATTTCAAAAGCTTTTTTATTTACATCGTGTACTTTTGTTGGGAGATAACTAAAAATAGCTTGTACAAGAGACTCCCTTTTAAGGGGTATAGTTTGTGAACCTGACAGTACGCCTAGCATAACAACATTCATGGTTCGAGGATTCCCCAAATTCATAGCCATCTCATCAGCATTTATAAAATATATGTTTTGAGAAACATTCTTCAAAAATTCGCTTATTTGTTTTATATCTGGATAGTCCATATTCATTTGATGAATCACAGGTGGGATAATGATTTTTTTATTTATTAAAAAAATAGTTTGTGGTCCAGCATAATTAAAAATCCTAGCTGCCTCACTTGCTTCAAAAGCCAAAATAGTGTCGGCTTTCCCGCGTGGAACAAGTGGTCCTTCTACCTCAGTACCAAATCGAAGATATGACGCAACTGAACCACCTCTCTGGGCCATGCCATGCGTTTCTGCAGTTCTAACCTTATAATCCTCCAATAAAGCTGCATATGAAAGAATTTGCGCTGCTCGAATTACGCCTTGGCCTCCCACCCCTACATTCAATAAATTATAACTTTTAATTTCCATGATTAAATTTCGTTAAAAATTAAGAGATTTACTATCTTTAATAATTTTAATTAGGCTCTTAAATTTAATTAAATTATTCGTTATTTACGATAATTGGTTCCCATTATTATCCCATTCATATGTTAAAAGATTTTAATAGATCAAATTTAATCACAAATAATTTGAAAAAAAATTTATAACGCTAAACTACAATACATGCACTAATAGAAAGTAAAAAGATAGGCTACAAATCAAATAGAAAACAAATAGAAAATTAAAAAAAAAAGCGTATGAGTACGATGTATTAATTTCACATTTTATGACGACTTTTTCCTTATTAAGTTCTTAATAAAATCGTACATTTTACAATTTTATTCTTAACGATCAAAAATTTTTTACTTAATTTGGATAATATTTTTGAAATAAAGTGATTTTTGTCCCATGAAATTCGAGAAAAATATTTTTTTTTAATTAAAATTATGAGTTATCTTAGCAATTATATTTAATTCTAAGATTATATGGATAAAATAACATAGATATTATTTCAAACCAACTTATAACATGTAAATTTATTGAATATTCAAATAGAGCGTTTGTAAAATTAGCGAATTTTTCGAAATATTTTTATATTTGAATTATCTTTATTATGATAGAATATCGAAAATCGATATTTGTAGTGGAATGTTCCTATTTTAGCCCATAATTTATTCCTCCACGAATGAGTTTTTCCCGCTAAATATATTCGCATTCCATTACTTAATCTTTTTTTTCTTACGCCTTGTAATTCCTTTTTAATCGTTATTGGAAAGAAAACAGTAACAAAAATATTATTTTTATCATCGAAATAAATTATAGTAGGAGTCAAAACAAAAGTCCGTGATATAATTATAGTTAGTAATTAGATCTAGATGAACTATCTTAAATAATAAAAATTTTAAATTCTTATTATTCTTCAAATTTATATTGAAATAAATTAAATAACAAAAAATATAAAAAAAACTAAAACTCGAGGTCGAATAAAATGGGAAAATTTGATGGTAAAGTAGCTTTTCTCACGGGTGGAGCTTCAGGCTTAGCAGAAAGGGCCGCTAAGGATTTCGCAGCTGAAGGAGCAAAAGTGGTAATTTTTGATTTTGATAAAGAAAATGGGTTGCGTGTTGAGAAAGAAATAAAAGATGCAGGCGGAGAGGTTCTATTTATTGAGGGAGATGTACGAAAGTCTGACTCGGTCGAAGCGGGAGTAAATAAAACATTTGAGAAATATGGAACGGTTGATTTTCTAATTCATTCTGCGGGTATTTTAAAAGATGGAATGATACATAAATTATCAGAAGAATATTGGGACGATGTAATAAATACTCACCTTAAAGGGTTTTACTTAACTTTACAAGCGTGTGCTAAGCGATGGATTACTTATTGCAAGGAAAATCCAAAAGAAAAAATCGCTGATTATCCTGATAGACGAGTAATTACGATTAGTAGTCAAGCTGCTGAGGGAAATATTGGTCAATTGAATTATGCTGCAGCTAAATCTGGGATGATTGGAATGGTTAAAACTGCTGGATTAGAATTAATTCGATACAATATAAAATCTCATGCAATTATGCCTACACTTATCGAAACTCCGATTCTTGGTGAATTGTTAAGTAAACAAGAAGGAAAATGGAGAAAATACTACTCAGGAAGAATTCCTTTAGGTATAGGAGAATCGAAATATGTTTCTCAAGTAATATTATTTTTGTGCAGCGATGCCGCTTGGTTCATGAATGGAGAGGTCATAGGAATAAACGGTGGCCGTCTAGATAAAGTCTAAAATCGAAATATCGAAATTATTTTATTTTTATTTTTTATAATCTTACTCAGATTGAGTCTTTTTAAGTTCTTCAATCAATGCAGGTACAACTTTATGTAAATCGCCAACGATTCCATAGTGAGCTACTTGAAAAATCGGAGCAAGTGGATCTTTGTTAATTGCAACGATAATTTCTGAATTTTGCATCCCCACTAAATGTTGGATCGCTCCCGAAATTCCGCATGCGATATAGAGTTTTGGAGAAACAGTTTTCCCAGTTTGCCCAACTTGTCTATCTTCGCCTAGCCAATTTAGTTCTACTGGAACTCTTGAACCTCCCAGCTCTGCT